>JAIRMM010000017.1 GCA_031258695.1 Puniceicoccales bacterium | reverse complement strand
AATGGTTGTACAATGTCTTGGGTGGACCGTATTCCCGGGGGGCATCTTTCCACCTCAGTCCATTGCGCAGGACATAGGCAATTCCGCTAATCACCAGCCGATCATCCTTCGTGTTTCCCCCGCGACTTCGGAAAATACGGCTTTAGCCCTTCGAATTTCCCTTCTTCTATCAACCATATAGTCATAGACCGGGCTTCTTATCCCGTTTGCCTGTAATGTCAATCCTTATTTTATGAGTCCTGACCCTAGTCCCAGAAATCATCTCTGCCGTACTCAAGTGGATCGTGTAACGAAATCTCAACTGGAGGCGGGGTTCGCCTTTGCCCGAGGAGTTCTAAGAACCCATCTATATCGGGAAAGCCTTCATCAAGCAGTTTCAGGGCCCTCGTTTTGACCTCTGCGGGATCTACATCCTTCAGCTCGAGGTTTTGCATTTTGCCATTCTGGAACAACCGCACCAAACATTCTCTCCCCTTATCGCTACGCTTGGCCAAGTTTATGGCAACTTGTTTGGCTTCGGTGGCACTTAGAGTTGGCAGTTGGCCCATGTGATCATCGAGCAACGTACTTACACATTCTGCCCCATCAGTTTTAACCTTTGCCAGTTCTATGACAACCTGTGTGATTTTACCGGCTGCAAATTCTGGTAGGTTTGGCAGCTTGTCGTTCCCGTGCAACAGCACTAAACAGGCTACCCCCTTTGGTCCGCCAAGGTTCAGGCCTGCGACAATCTGATCCTTTTTCTCTTCGAAGTCAGGTATGGTTTCGATAGCCTCCGTAATTTCATCTACCACCACATCCGCTGCCTGGCAAAATTTTAGCACAGTTTGCACATTATCTTTCACATCGTCTTGCTTCTCCGGCAATACGGCAGCCTGAAGGGCCAACGTCACAAGGACCCCCTTAATATATTGATCTGTAATTTTACTGAAGGCTTGCGTGGCAATTGCGGCCTTGTAGGAGTCACCGCTGAACAAGGATTTCATCCAGGTAAGAATTTTCTGCCCAGTGCTAATGTTACTTTCCCCTTGCCCGATCGCCCTGTCCAGCTCTTCCAGCCTTGCTTCCAGCTCTGCTTCCGGATCTATTCCCAGTAATGCCGCTAAACGGGTGCTCAATTGCCCCACTCGGTCCGGATTAAAATTTCCCCCCGATGGATGGCTCATGCGATCTATGAAATTAGCCACCCTGAGAGACGCGTTTTTAAAACGGCCCTCCCCACTGCCGAGCCTATTTGGCGAGCCGGGTCGGACCCTGGCGTATTTACTTCATCCATAAAAATCCCTTCCTAAAAATGCATCCAGTTTACATGGTTTGGCAAAAATGTCAACTGTTTTTAAAAAATTATTTCACCATGGACTAATTTTCAGGGCCGAAGCGGCTTGCTCATTTTCGGCTCTGCCTGCCTTGTCTCAGTCCCTCCCGAAACCAGTCGGCGCCATATCCTTTCTTTATGAGTCCTAACCATAGTCCCTCTATGAATTGCACATCATTTTATGAATTGCACATTGCAACTATTTTTTTATCACTCTCTCAGATAAAATTATGGCCAAAGATGACGCAATAGTTGTAAGTGAATTAACAAAAAAATATTGCGGGCAGGTAGCATTAAATGCCCTATCATTTTCGATAGAAAAAGGTAGCGTCGTTGGTTTGATCGGGCCCAACGGGGCAGGTAAAAGTTCCATCCTAAAGATTTTAGCGGGTATAATCACGGGAACATTGGGGGACGTAATAATCAACGGGTGTTCCGTTGCAGAAAATGTCATGCGAGCAAAGCAACATGTTTCGTTTATGCCGGAAAATAATCCTTTGCCAGATCATCTGCGGGTAGGCGAGTATTTGCGTTTTCGAGCAGAATTGAAGGGTATTCCAGCGAAAAAAATTCGACAAAGTACGGAAAAGGTTATGCGCCAGTGTGAATTATACTACGAAGCGCGCTATCGCATGATTAAGACCCTTTCGAAGGGATATCGCCAGCGTGTCGGAATAGCGGATGCCATGCTCGGGAATAGTGAAATTGTTATCCTCGATGAACCAACCATTGGCCTGGACCCCCATCAAATCATTGGGGTGAGGAAAATTATCGATGCAAACAAGGGCACTCGTACAATTTTGCTGTCAAGCCATATTTTGAGCGAATTGGAAACCGTTTGTGATAATTTTATCATCATCAATCGAGGCCGTATTGTAGCTACTGGCAGCTTGGATGAACTTTCAAATGATGTCCAGGGGAAAAATATATTCTGTGCCAGGATAGGTGGTGATGAGCAGACCATAGGGGAAAACTTCAAAGATGTTCGAATTATTGAATTTAAACGATCTTCATGCAATGAAGAGTACGTGATAAAATTTGAAGCAACGGAAGAAGCCTATCGCCTTTTGCTGCTAAAAATTTCCAGCAATGGGGAATTGTTTGTGAAAAAAATTGGATACGTGGAATGTTCCCTGGAAGAAATTTTCTTGAACTCCACACGCCGATGTAGGGATCAAGATGACACCGATGATTCATGAAAAAGTTTTATACATTACTAAGATATGAGGTATATAAGTTGATGGTATCTCCAGCAACCTATGTTATTGCGTTGATTTTCACCCTATCAATTGGGGGGACTTTTGCATCCCTCCTATATGATTATATGAAATTTGAGCAAGGTGTGCCGCTGGTTCAAATGTTTTCCCGTTGCTTTTGGTTACCAACGTGCATAGTTGTCCCATTGTTGTCCACGCGGTCATTTTCCGAAGAATACAAGTGTGGGACATTTCAAAATTTATTTTCCGTTCCCGTCACATAGGCGGAGGTGGTATGGGCGAAATTTTTTGCCACCTATGGAATGTTCATATTCCTGTGGCTGTGCTCTTTGTCCATATTTCTAGCGGTAGGGGCTAGGGCAGAATCCATTGTCCGGGAACTGGCGTTTGCATCTCCGTTCAACGTGGGGGGAGGGTTATTGTTTATCGCAATCACCGGATTGCTTTTTGTCGCCATTGGAATATTTGCCAGCTCTCTAACGGAAAATCAAATTGTTTCATGCATGGTGACGTTTTTTATCCTATTTACACTGTTCATCGGTGGGCAATTCCTGGCGGATCGGTCGCGCATAACGAATCTGAGCTTGTATGGGACATACCAGGAGTCGCTGAATATTTTCTCGCAATTGGACAATTTTTGCAATGGGGTATTCGATACGCGTATCGTGGTATTTTACCTATCGACATGCGTACTGACCCTCTGTTTCAGCACGGTGGTTGTTCAAAAAAAGCTTAACTGATTTTTTCCCATGGCAAATTTTCGCACCAGTAACAGAATAAAGATATTGTGCTCCTTGCTGATTGTTTCGTTGACCATTGCGACCTATGGCCTGGTGAATGCACTGTCGTCAAAATATTTCTATCGGAAAGCGTTTGGAGAAAAATCTGGGTTTGTCTTGAATGACGAATCGAAAAAGGTTCTGCGTAACTTGAAATCGGATGTGGAAATCTTTGTCCCATTGGAAAAGAATCAAGAATATGCCAATATTTTTGATCTGGTAAAAAACGACATTCGCCATCTGATGGGTGAATACGTCGATTCTACGAATGAAAATCGGATTAGAGTAGAATTTATCAATGTCATCGAAAACCCCAAGGGATATGCCAACCTATGTGGTCGCTTTGGGATTTTACCGACCAATTGCGTCATCATAGCGACAAACAATAGAACTAAAGTCTTGGCCATCGATGAATTTTATAAAACCCATAGGGGCAGCGTCATAGCGTTTCGCGGGGAGCAAGTTGTGACGTCTTCCCTAAAGGAATTGTCGAGCACGGACAACAACGTGCTATACTTCTTGGTTGGCCATGGGGAGTATGAATTGGAGAGCGTGTCGCTTTCCAAGGGGTTGTCCGCCCTGGCACATGCTGCAAAACAAAAAAATTGTGAAGTTCGTTCCCTGAATTTATACGATAGCAAAGCCATTCCCCAGGATGCCGATCTTGTGGTGGTTGTGGGGGCCAAGAACAAATTTCTCGGCTTTGAAAAGGAAATTTTACGGAACTTCGTTGATGATCGGGATGGCAAACTTGTTTTTGCCCTGGATGGGAATTTTGACATTGGTTTGAAAGAATTTTTTGATGACTACGGAATCTTTGTGGGCGATAACATGCTTATTCCGACCAATGAAACGGCATCAAGCTATTTGGAAGATTTGGTAATAAAACGCTTTGCGTGTCATGGGATAAATGGTAAGCTCATAGAATTTCGAGTACCGGTGGTCTTCGGAGCAACCCATGAAGTTAAACAAACTCCATGGTTTGTGGACGATGAAAAGTTTGAAATCACGGAGCTTATGCAGACGGATGATGGTGTAGGGGAACAGAGAGAGACGGGCAATGATAACTCTACGGGCCCCCATATCGTTGCCACTATCTCCGAAAGGAAAAAGTTTGATACTTCGGAAATCACAACAAAGGCGGGTAAAATCCTAGTCATCGGAAATGCTGATTTCATTGCGAATGGAAAATTCAAAATTCTAGGCAATAGGATCTTTTGGTTTAGCATCAGCGATTATATGCTCTATGGAAACAGTTTGGAAAATTTTGAAGATGTTAGAATTGAAAAATACCGATTGGCGTTGTCCCAAAAAGCCTTTAGGCAGATTATGATGCGGCTTGCGGTCCTACCAATGTTTTTTGCATTGATGGGAATAATTATGGCGTGGAGGAGAAGAAAATGATAAAAAGAAAAATAGTTGTTTTAATTTTTCTAAACGTGATTGCGTTTGCTCTGGCTGGGTATTGGATATGCTTTAGGACAAATATGCGGGCGGGCGATGTGGAATCACCTAGGCTGCAGCCCATCGATGAAATTGCCATAGGTAACCCAAAATCCGACCAAAAAATTTTATTGCAAAAGTCTCCCAGGACCAGCAAATGGAAGGCAACGTGGGGGGATAATAGTTGGCCAGCAAATGGTTTTGCCATTGAACGATTCTATGAAAAATTAGAAGCCTACCTCGATCAAAAATCACCGAATGAAATTCCACAGGAACATTGCTATGAGGTAACGATTTCTGCCAAAAAGTTTTCCCGGAAGATGCGATTCGGGGTTGAGGACTTTAATTTCATATTTTCAGGTTCGGGCCTCGAGACCGATGGGAAGCAACTCCCGGATGGCACAATTCTATCGAAGTTTCTCGAGCCCAAAATTTTTCCACACCTGAGAAAGGATTTCAAAATCTTTAAAATAAAATCCAAAAAATGGGAGTTTGTTTTTACCAAGCGGCAAGGGAAATGGTTCCTAGACCATTCTGACCTACGGCTGGAAGTCAAAGATGAGCCAATATTGAAGTTTTTTCACGGGATTTTTTCATTGGAAAGTAGGGATATTGCTTTTACCCATGACCATACGCTGGAGCACACTTTGTCGATTTTATTGTATGGTGAAAATACCATCGAAAGGGTTAGTTTCCTGAATGTGGATGAACAAACCTGTCTCGCTGAAAATGATGCCGTTGACCTATTTTTTGTCATCGAACGTGAACAATTGACGAAAATAATGGATGCCATCGAAGATTTGTTAAAGGTCCATATTTTTCCCACAACAAGTTGCAATGACATAAGCGTTAACACGGCCGGTGAATATTTTAATTTCCATAGCCTTAGTCAAAACAAGTGGCAATTTACCCATTCGAAAAATGGGGAGTTAGAAATTAAGGAAATTTCGCAGGAGGACATGGATACATTGCTAACAGTTTTTACGAGGACAGCGTCAATGGTCGTTTCCTCTTCACTATTTTTCGACGATAAATCATTTGCCGTGACATTTAATGAGTTTTCCGCCAATCCCCAGGTTTTCAATTTTTATAGAAAAGATGGCCAATTATTTGTGGGAACGGACGACCAGGATATTAAGTTCGAAATTGCCAGTTCTTTTGAGGCAATATTGTTCCACAACATAAGAAGACATAGTCGCGGGTCAAAAGATCTGCTTTTGTAATGGGGCTATTGTTCGGATTTCGCATAATCAAATGGTTTCAGTTCCGAATTATTCAGGGTATAGGAAATTTGCATCTTTTTCGCAAACAGTCGGTTATGAGTTATCAACAAAAGTGAACTGCCATATTCCCGGCACAAATTTATAATCATGTCCATGGTTATGTGGGCTGATTTTTCATCGAGACTGCCCGTTGGTTCATCGGCAATTACAATGCGCGGACGGTTTATCATGGCTCGCACGACGGCGACCCGTTGGCTTTCTCCCCCTGAAAGAGTCCAAACATTGCGGTTTTCGAACCCGCCGAGGTGGACCCGCTGTAGCAATTCCTTTGCAAATTCCATGTCGGACATGCTAATTTTGGACGTTATTCTTTTGGGAAACAGTATATTTTCGATGACGTTTAACTCGGGAATTAGATTGCATCGTTGGAAAATATAGCCAAAAATTTTTGCCCTCATCTGGGAAAGTTTTCCAGTATTACAGATGATAACGTTTTGGTCTTCCCAGAAAATATTTCCATGGGTGGGGAACTCCAGCAATCCCATGATATTTATCAATGTCGTTTTCCCCGCCCCAGATGTACCGCAAATGCTGATAGTTTCACGGTCTCCAATGGCAAGATTGACATCTTTCAAAACCAAGACGTTCTCAAATTTTTTCTGAATACCTTTTAACTCAACAATGTAATCATTCATTACGTAATGCATCCGCGGGTTTAATCTTTGCGATCTTTCTAGCAGGTAACATCCCCGCCAGGCAGCAAATTGCAACGGCAAAAGCGACCAGCGTGAGAATGTCCTCCAATCGATACGTGGCGGGCATATTTGCAAAGGAATAAAACCTTAGCATGAAATCTTCTATGCCGCACAGTTTTACAAAAACTGAAATTATGTCGTTTCGAAATTTTATAATGAGTGCCCCAACTGCAATTCCAATCACGCTTCCAGCGATACCAATTATAAGACCTTGGATCATAAAACATGCCTCGCATTGTCTAATTGTTCCACCGAGTGCGTTTATTAGGCCGATTTCCCGGGTTTTGCGAACGACGGAAATTGTCATGGAGCTGGTAATTGAAAATGCTGCGACCAATAAAATGAATACCAGTATGAAAAACATCATCGTTTTTTCGGTTTTTAGGACAAAAAGCAAGTCCTTGTTTATTTTTTCCCAACTTGCTGCATGTATGGGATGGGTTAGGCTCTTATTCAGTTCAAACGCGAATTTTTCTGGTCCTATGTCGGGTTTTAATTTCAACGAAATGCCATGGACTCCTTCCCCCAGGCCGTATAAATCTTGCACGGTATCAAGCATCACCATCGCGATATTTTCATCGGCTTGCCGCTAACCCGTTTCATAGGTTGCCACAACTTTCAATGTTTTTGGTAAAATTATTTCATTGGTCTGCAGAGCCTTAAGCATTATCGGTGAATAAATTTCCACGTTACTGCCGACCGTAGCTCCTATTTAACTGGCAAGTTCGCTGCTAAGAATGATGC
>JAIRMM010000019.1 GCA_031258695.1 Puniceicoccales bacterium | reverse complement strand
ATAAAAGCTTTTTCGGGAAAAAAGATTGTTTCTTTTTTGATAATTTTACTGGGAATATTTCCCCTTGAAGCAGCTGAAGATTGGGCCGAAGATCCTAACCGGGAAACGTTGGCGCAATCGACGGAAGAGTTGCAAATGCCTGTCTATGCCGATGACATCGCAGCAATCGTCAACAATGAAATAGTTACGATGACAAGACTGATGCGGGAAGTGTCCTACTTCATACCCGAAATTCAAAGAACGTCCAAGTCACAGGCAGATTTTCAAAAAAAATTTCGGGAATGTCAGGAGTTCGTCCTGAATGCATTCATCGAAAGAATCCTCATCGTTGGAGATTTTAAATCCAAGGGCGGGCAAATATCGGACCACTATGAAAAGAAGGAATATGAGGCGTACATACACGATAGGTTTAACGATGATAGAACGGCATTTGCCCAATACCTGCGGGCAAATGGACAGTCCGTTAGGGAGTTCAAAAAAGATATCAGGGAAAGTGCGATAGTTAACTACGTGCTGTCAGAACTACAAAGGTCAAAGTCCGAAGTAAGTCCGACGAAAATAAAGGAGTACTACAATGAACACATTCAAGATTTCATAGTGGATAGGCAAATTTTCGTCAAAAAAATTTCTCTCTTGAAGAGAAATTACACGGATGAACAATTACAAACGAAACTATCAAACCTAAAGCTGGCCATTGAATCCACCAATAAAACACATGCCGACATAATCATAAAAACTTTTAGTGATAGTCCAAAATCCTGCGACATTGGATGGGTCTGTGTGGACGATGTGATACCAGAATTTGCAGATGCTCTAAGGAAGCTCGGCGTGGGGGAATACACAACTCCCATATTTTTAGATGATACGGTTTACATATTGTTCGTGGCCGATGAAAAACCTGCTAAAAAGTTTACCTTAGATGAGGTGAGCAGTAAGATTGAGAATGCTCTGTCTGGAAAATATCAAAAGGAGGCAAAGGAGCATTACATAAAAAAACTCAGGGAAAAGGCCTACATAAAAATTTTCCTATGAGGTCGCCTACTATGGTAAATTTTTTAAATTTATTTTCTTGATTAAGGAATTCCGAGATCTAGCCTTCTGGAAAAAGGACAAAGAATGGATCACTTGTATTTCATAGCAACTATTGTGGCACAGGCACAAAATACAGGTTTTGGCTGGCAGGTACTGATCATGTATGTGCTGCTAATAACGGGCATGTGTTTTTTACTGGTGGTCCCCCAGAGAAAACGGCAAAAGGAACAGCAAAAAATGTTGGATGGCCTAAAATCGGGGGACAGGGTGGTGACTACCTCGGGGATTATCGGGACAATCGTCAATGTCAAGGGCCCAAAGTTCGTTCTGAAAATTGCAGATGATACAAAGATTGAAATTTTTAGGTCATACATACAGGCTAGGCTAGATAAATCAGAAAAATCAGAGTAGGTCATATGCGCAACGGAAAGTCGTTTTACAGAATTTTACTGTCATTGGTAATTATTCTTCTTGCTGTTCAGAGCATGTTGCCTATCCGCGACAGAATACCGGAACAATATCTTGCGAGTTGCGTAACCCATGACAGGGCAGCATTTGAAGAGCTTATGCGGCAGGCGCACGAAAGGTTGGAAGTTGGGCAGTCCAAAAGTTTGTTCCTGGCCATTCGCGATATCGCAAGTGCTGAAAAAATAGATTTGTCACGATTTTTCAAAAATAAAAATGTCGATGACATCAAAAATCTCTCCGAAAAAAATAAAACTCTATTAAATATCCTGCTGGCAGATTCAAAGGGAAAAATTAAACAGGGCCTCGATTTAAAAGGTGGTGTTTCCTGCCTATTGAAAATTGATGATTCAAAGTTTGAAAATTTGGGGGCCTCAGAAAAAACGGAACAGCTGAATAAGGCGATCGATATTATTCGACAGCGCATCGATGGGTTGGGGGTCGCGGAACCACTGTTGAGGGGGGTTGGCAAAAATTGCATAGAGATTCAATTGCCGGGAATTTCAATGCAAGACAATCCGGAAATCGTCGATACAATTAAAAAGCCGGCCAAGCTTGAGTTCAAATTGTTGCACCCTACCCTCATGCCAAAATCAAAATCCGAACGTGCTCCAATTGGCTATGAAGTTCTGGTATTCGAGGGCGGCCGTGGAGAGGAAGAATACGCGTTTGTCAAAAGAATTCCAGACATGACCGGTAGCATGGTAAAACATGCCGGTGTGGTTGTGGGCCAATACGGCGAATATGAAATTTCCCTGACGATGACGGAAGAGGGGGCTAGATGTTTTGAAAAAATCACAGCCGCTAACATAAACCGCCGACTTGGCATCGTGTTGGACGGAAAATTGTATTCGGCTCCATCCATTCGCTCTGCGATTGCGAATGGGCGTGCGAGTATCAGTGGAAAATTTTCCCAGCGGGATGCCTTTGAATTATCAAACATTCTCAATAATCCATTGGAATTTGAACTAAAATTTGTTGAACTAAGCGAGATTGGGCCATCCCTAGCGGAGGATGCTAGGATAAGTTCCCTGCGGGCAATGCTAATAGGAACCGCCGTTGTGGCTGCTTTTATGCTGATATTTTATCACGTCGCCGGAATCGTATCTCTGGTCGCAGTCATGGCAAATATCGTGATCGTATTGGGCGTGATGGCAACCATTGGAGGGACGCTTACACTGCCCGGTATCGCAGCGCTGGTCCTAACAATTGGAATGGCAGTTGATGCCAACATTCTGATATTTGAGAGGGTACGGGAAGAACTTCTTAGCGGTAAGCCTCTGAAAGCTGCCCTGGCCGCAGGGCACGAAAAAGCATTTTCTACCGTCCTTGATGCAAACCTGACCACACTGCTGACGGCGATAATTCTCATACATTTTGGGGTTGGGCCGGTGAAAGGATTTGGGGTTATTTTGGCCATTGGAATTTTTGCGACGATGTTTGGTGCCCTGGTGCTGAGCAAAGGATTGCTAGAATTTTTAGTGGAAAAGGACCTGGTAAAAAAACTTATCCCCGATTTTAGGATAAAACCGACCTCCTTCGATTTTTTTAAACACATAAAACTTATGGCCGGAATATATGCGACCGTGGCTCTTGCCTGCATCGTCGTCACAGTGTTCCGGGGTACCAGGATTTATGGCATTGATTTCACGGGAGGAGATGAAATTACCCTGACATTTGATAAAAAAATTCCCATGGATGAAATTAATAAATTGGCATCGGAGCATGGTATGGGGGAAGTCACTTCCGTCTATCAAAAATCCACGGCCGACAGTTCGGAAATCCTACGCATACAAACACCCGAAGGACAGGGGACAAAATTTTTTGACCACCTGAATAACCATTTCCAGAACTCCAATCTATTTTTGGTCAGAAAAACTGAAATAGGGGCCTCCGTCGGCCAAGGGATAAAACTGAACGCCCTCATATCCGTAATATTGTCAATGGTCGGCGTTATGGTCTATGTCGCTTTTCGGTTTGAAACAGGATATGGAATTGGAGCGGTGATTTCCACGATTGCGGATGTCGTCGTGACGGTATTAATCTACTTAGCATTGGGGCATCAGATTTCAGCTCCGATGATTGCATCCATTCTTATGGTTGTTGGCTATGCGATAAACGATACCATCATTGTCTTTGATCGAATCCGTGAAGAATTGAAAACAAACAAGACCAAAACTTTAAAAGATGTCATAAACCTATCGATTAATAGGACGCTTTCCCGTACCATACTTACGAGTGCGTCGACATTCCTGGCCGCATTGGCCCTATATCTGTTTGGGTCGGGTGTGGTCGTCGATTTTGCACTGGTTTTTGCAATGGGTGTCATCGTGGGAACATTTTCTTCCATTTTTATTGCCAGTCCAGTATTTTATGCCTGGCATAGGGGCGATAGGACAACCGTTATTGGGGGTAGTGCGACATAAATCCGACATAGTGGAAATAGGCAATGACAGAAAAATTTTGGACACAGATTCCCTACGATAAATCCACGGCGGAGGAATTGTATAAGTCATTAAATATTAGTTTTTTATTGTGTGTAATATTGGTCCAACGGGGTATTACTTCGAAGCTGGAAGCGGAAAAATTCCTCTGGCCGAAACTGACATATTTGGACAATCCGTTTAGGATTAAAAATATCGATGGGGCCATAGACATACTACGCAGGGTAATAGACGATAGGCTGCACGTTGCAATAATAGGAGACTACGACGTCGATGGCATCACCAGCATAACACTCCTAACCAATGTGCTGAAAAATTTTGGCATAGTTCCTGATTTTTTCGTACCTAACCGTGCCTACGAAGGCTATGGCCTGTCCAGCGAAATTATAGAACGCATTCTTTCGGGGAAGAAATATGATACGGTCATAGCCCTCGACTGTGGCACGAATTCTGCCGAAGAAGTAAAATTTCTTCAAAAACATGGCATCGAAGTCCTAATTGTTGACCATCACCAGGCAAAATCGTTACCCCTTGCCAAATGTTGCATCGTCAACCCCCACATAGATGATGGCAAAGAATATGATAAGTATAGGGTATTATGTTCGGTGGGGTTAGTTTTTAAGCTGTGCCACGCTCTGTTAAAAGTTTTGAGGAAAGCAAATGACCAGCGGGTGTTTAACTATTCATTAAAACACGACCTCGATCTCGTAACTTTGGGGACCATCGCCGACATGGCGCAATTGATCCATGAGAATAGAATTTTTTGTAAATTTGGATTAAAATTTCTCAGCGGAAAATATCGTCGTCCGGGGATTGAAGCGCTATGCAAGTCTGCCGATATTCCGATCGATGCCAATATCGGCCAACACGATGTTTCTTTCAAGCTGTGTCCACGGTTGAATGCCTGCGGACGGATTACCGATGCCGTGCTGCCCATCAGCATGATGCTGAGCAATAACTTCGACGAGGCCATGACCTATGCCTACGAACTCGATGAAACAAACAAAGAACGGCAGCTAATTGAAAAAGAAATAACCGAGCAGGCGGAAGAAATGCTCATAAATAATTACTTCGATGATGATGGAATTGTTCTATATAATCCCAACTGGCATTCCGGTGTCGTAGGAATTGTCAGCGGTAAATGTGCAAGGGATTACGCCAAACCATGCATTGTTTTAGGCTATGAGCGTGATCTGGCGAAGGGGTCAGGAAGGAGTATGCATGGAGTAAATTTGATCGACATTTTGAATGATTGTTCGGGGTATTTGGAAACATGGGGAGGTCACCCCTATGCCGTTGGAATATCCATTCGCCCGGAAAACATCGAGGCCTTTAGGAAGAAATTCAACGGAGCCGTGAAAAAACATTCGCCCGCCGAGCCTAAATACGAAAAGATAGAATATTCCCACGAATTGACATTGGAAGAAATCGATAATAATCTCATGGAAGAATTGGAAACCTTGCAGCCATTCGGGCAAAAAAATCCGGAACCTATTTTCCTACTAAAAAATATTATAATTGGTAATCTCCCAGAAACGTTTGGCGTACGCAAGAATCACATAAAATTCTGGCTAGCCGACAGGCATTCGAAGCAAATCCTTACCATCGGTTGGAATGGCGCCCATAACATTCCTCCCATACGTGTGCCCTTGGACTTGCTCATAACGGCCACCCGGGAAACCTGGCATAAAATCAAATCCCTACGACTGAACATGGTTGATTGGAGAACCGCCAGCCGATAATATTTGATTCGGTTCCATTAAAAATCTCCTTGCAAAAAATTGTTTCGAATGGCATATATCAATCCATGTCGGGGCTTTTAGAAAATCAATCTTTCATGGTGTTGAACGCATTGCCTCACATTGGACCATGTACCGCCAAGAAATTACTGGCACATTTCCGTGGGGATGCCCGACGAATTTTTTCCGCCACAAATGATCAGCTCCAGGCAGTTTCTGGCATTGACCATCAGGTCATCGATTGCATACGGAATTATCCCAAATATTTCGACTTGCAGCGTGAAGAGAGAGGTTTGTCAGCGTTGCGAGGTCGCTTTTTACACATTAGTCACAGCGACTATCCGGTACTACTAAAGGAAATCCGTGATGCCCCCATAGGGCTTTATGCCATTGGAGAAATTGACAATGGGGCGAGAAATATAGCAATCGTAGGCTCGAGGACAAACACACTATATGGCCTCGAAACGGCAAGAATGCTATCGATGGAATTGGCAAGGCGGAAATTTTGCATAGTTAGCGGAATGGCCCGCGGGATTGATACGGCAGCACACGAAGGTGCACTGGCTGCCAATGGGAAAACCATCGCAATTCTAGGGAATGGAATCGACGTAATTTATCCCTCGGGAAATGCTACCCTATACAAAAGAATAGCGGAAAAGGGGGCAATTATATCTGAATTTACGTTGGGTAGGCATGCCGACAAACAAACATTCCCCATACGCAATCGCCTAATTGCGGGGTTATGCCATGCGGTGATCATCGTGGAATCCGACAAATTCGGGGGTAGCATGATAACTGCAAAATTTGCCACCGAATACGGCAGGCATGTG
Organism: Puniceicoccales bacterium; assembly: GCA_031258695.1. GTDB lineage: Bacteria > Verrucomicrobiota > Verrucomicrobiia > Opitutales > JAIRKQ01 > JAIRKQ01. The sequence continues at coordinate 2,860 of JAIRMM010000019.1, read as the reverse complement.
TTCGCGGTTCCCGGAAGAATTGACCAACCATCTAGTTCCGGTTGCCTAGCTCTCATCAAAGAGGGAGCCACCATGCTAACCTGTGTCGATGATATTTTTGAAGACTTGCCCTACCTCGATGACTCGCCAAAGCAGGCCCTATTATCACTTTCTTCGCCCGAAGATAAAAGCTTAGATATCCCCATGCCACAGATTTCATGCCCCATGGAAAGGAAGATTTATGAAATTTTATTGCGAGAAAAATCCCTCCCCATAGATACGGTAATAACCCTTTCCGAGTTGCCGGCGAATAGGGTATTGCATACGCTACAAATGCTAGAAATTCGGGGATTGGCGTCCAGACGATACGATGGAATGTTTGAGATTTCTAAAAGTGTCAGGAGACAGTAATACCCTCCAATCTCTTTATCTTTGTCGACTTGATTAGACAGTGAACTCAAATTCCTAGACCGTGCCAACCGGAAAGCGTATTTCTCCGTGCTCCTGTTTTTGTCCCATGCTAGGCCACAATACACATGGCGGGATAGACGGGGCTCGAACCCGCGACCTCCAACGTGACAGGCTGGCGTTCTAAACCAACTGAACTACTACCCCGCTAATGATCCTGCCGATGCTAATCGGCACTGTCAGCAAGCTATTACCGGCAATTGGCCTGTCAATATCAAATGTTGTGATTTTCAAGCCCATGGGCTCACAAAATGTCCAGGATTGGGTAATCAATTGTCATTCTTTTCAAAACGCCTATCTTTTTCAACAAATTCGAGGTCAATGGTGCAACCTGTAAAGTCGAAATGCTTTCGCAGTGTGTTTAGTAAATACTTTTTGTAGCTATCATTTAATAGGGATGTTCGATTGCAAAAACATTTAAACACAAAGGGCATATTACTGGTTTGCACGGCATAGTATATGCGAAATGGGCGGCCGCTGGGAGTGGACGGAGGACGTCTGTCAAAAGCTTTTTGAATCGCACGATTTAGCTCGCCGGTTCCGATTTTGCAATTCATTCTCCCGTACAATTTTTCGGCAAGTGGCAACAGACCATCGATCCCATACCCTCTTTGAGCGGAAACGAAGGCAACTTCCACGTCCGGAAAGGAACGCAATTCTTTCCTGGCGGCTTGCAGAAAGGATTCTTGAAACTCTTTGATGGAATGAAATTTTTCCAAGCTACCACCGCGGCAACGTTTCTGTGCGATGTCCCATTTGTTGACGACCAAAATCAAACATTTTCCCGCTTCGATGACTTCATTTGCCAACTTTTTATCGAGTTTCGTTATTCCGCTTTCGGCATCTATGACTAGGAATATTATGTCACAATTAATTATCCCATCACGGGTGCGCAGGGATGCAAAATAATCAAGGGATGTGGTGATTCTGTTTTGTGGCCGCGAACCGGCCGTATCGAGCAATTCAAAATCTCTACCGCTCTCCGACATGTCGCATTTGGGAAATTTTATGACGACGGCTTCCCGGGTTGTCCCAGGCATGTCGCTCACTATCATGCGCCGTTCTCTCAGTAGTGCGTTTACCAGGGATGATTTTCCGACATTCGGGCGACCGATGAAGGCTAATTTTATGGGATTATAGGTTATTTCTACATTTTCCAGTTCCGACGAGAATGCCACCGTCTTCGAAGCTATTAGTTGCCTTATTTCTTCTTCTCCAATGCCGTGTTCTGCGGAGGTGGCTATGGGATTGCCAAACCCAAAAGATTTAAAAATGTCGGCCAAGTGGAATTTTTCATGGCAGTCGATTTTGTTGGCAATGACCGTAACATTTGCATCACTTTTTCTCAACATCTCGGCAATGTCATAGTCCATGGGCATAATTCCTTCGGTTGCATCTACGACGAAAAGCACCAGATCTGCGGCCGCGATTGCTAGCCCGACCTGTTCGTCAACCGCGGATGTTATTTCTTCGATGCTGTTATCCCCTGACAATCCAAGCCCACCCGTATCCATTAAAATAATATTTTTTCCAATTTCATGGGTAATGATATCACGGGTGACTCCGGCCATATCATGTACAATCGATATGCGCCTGTGGGCTAGTCTATTAAATAATCGACTTTTCCCTACGTTCGGCCGTCCGACGATCGCGATATTGTAGAACATTTTCATGGAAATGTTTTGTAAATGGCCCATAAAAATTTTACAAGCCTAAACGACGGGTTCATCTATTCCATGTTGGTCGGCAATGCTATTTCTTGCCATTTATCCTTTCCCGTGGATTACAATTTGTCGAGAATTTGGTATGTTTATCATTTTTCTATATTTTGCGACGGTCCTGCGAGCGATATGAATGTTGTATCGCCCTAGGATTTCTGCGATTTTCGCATCCGTGGCAGGTATCTTTGCCGATTTTATTATCTCACGCATTCTTTCCAAAATGGCACTTTGCGAAACGAATTCCGTACCACCGGCATCAAAAAATTTTGACATTTCAAAAACCCCATGGGGAGTGTGGATGTATTTCCCGTGGACGGCACGGCTAATGGTCGAAATGTGTAAATTTATCCGTTTCGCTACGTCGGTTAGCCGCAGAGCCTTCATAAATTTTGGACCCCGTTCAAAAAAATCAATCTGGCACTCCAGGATCACCTTTGCAATGCCCATCAGCGTTGTGTATCGTCTATCTATCGCTTCACAAAGCTGTTTCCCGTGCCGTACTTGTTTTTTTAAGTATCGCCAGGTCTCCGGAGTTTTTTCGCAGCCATCGCCTACCATTTTTTTATATAGCTCGCTAAATCTTAGGAGGGGGATGTGGTCCGCGTTGAAATCTATCGCCCATTCGCCGTCAAGTTTGCAGATTTTCAAATCTGGAACTATGCTAACATTTCGCTCGTTTGAGAATCCACTGA
>JAIRMM010000024.1 GCA_031258695.1 Puniceicoccales bacterium | reverse complement strand
GCGGTAAATTTGTACAAACGACGCCATAAAATCGAAAATATGTTCAGCAAATTGAAGGACTGGCGCCGCATTGCCACCCGCTATGACCGCTGTGCCCATACTTTCTTCTCTTCTATTTGCATCGCCTGCACCTTCCTCTTTTATTTGAATTTATGAGTCCTGGCCCTAGGAACGCCCCATCGCCACCCGTTACGGCCGCTGCGTGCACATCTTTTCCCATCCCCTGATTTCCCCTGTTTTACCCGAATTTATGGTGCCCAACCCGGGGTAAAGCCATGGCTTTGTCAGCTTTTCTGTTTTTTGCAAAAAGCAAAAATATTTACAAAAAAACTTGCAACGGAAAGACTCATTGTGTAGACGTTATATATAACAACCAATAAAAGAATGGTATGGATAGAACTAATATCACAACAACTTATGGGGTGTACTGTGGAGAGAAAGTATCACCCCTGAGAAATGCAAAACAAGCGGATGCAACGAATTTGCATGGTTCCGGAAACGGCCTAGATTCTCAGCCATCTGGGACGGAAGGAGCTGCGGATGCACCTTCGGCAAGCCCCTCATCCGAAGATCCAAAAGTTTTCATGGGTGAGATACTTAGGGATGATTGGTCCGGTGTATTGCGACTAAAATCACTGCGGCGGGCCGGCAGACTGCCATTTAAAAAAAAGGAAATGTCTTCGAAAGAAATATTAGATATTTTAATGGTGGTGTTGGAACATAGCACGGACCTGGAATTTGACGATGAATCGTATGTCGTGGAAATTTTTAAACTGCTAGTATTGGGTGAAAATCCAATGATAGATCCAAGTCGCCTATCCCGAGAAGACTTCGATATTTTGGCGAGTAAACTGTGCAAACGTGGTCCGACGGGGACGAAGTGTTTAGCCGACTTGATCAATGATAAAATGTCAATTCTTAGAGAAGCTCGTGATTCGGAGTCCAGTCCAGTCCAGATATTGAAAGACAGACTTTGGAAAATATTTCTCGACGGAATGGATGATGGATCACGGGCTGATGTTCACACTAAGCTAGAGATCATGCCTTTTAAGGAAGCCCGTGGGATTTGGCAAAGGATTGCGAATGAAGTGGCGGTGGATTATTTCGATGGAGATGGACATGTGGATGTTGAAAGGCTTAGAGCATGGAAGGAGTTTCTAGGGAATGCAGAAATTTTCAAGAAAGAACCGTTTTGTTTCATTCCCTACGCAGAGCTCATGCGTTCCCAGATGTATGGGGTATGCGAATGCCTCTTTCTTAACCAGAACGGTACCAGGGATCGGTTAGATGCTGCTGCCGGTATCACCGTTGGGCAGCATGGCCGAGACATTTTAGATGCCATGGCGCAGGGCATGGAATTACCTCTGAATCCCGGCGTAGCCATACTGGCATCCCTGTTCACTCCCCACAGACAACTTAGCTTGCCGACATGCATCATAGATTCTCTTTTCAATGCAGAAATCCGAAATCATCCGGAACGGCTGATAGAAATATATATGCAGATGCTGAGCAAAAGCCAATTCACATTTCCAAGCGGGTGTGCGGTCCAACTACAACCAATAGTAAACGGCTCCATCACCGTTGATTTGAAAAATGGTGGAGAAGGGAAAAAGGTAGTATTTGAAGCTATTGTAAGTGGTGATCCCGATAAAATTGACCAACAAATTAAAGATTGGAAACGGGAAGGGGTAGGATATGTCAAATCGGCAGATAAAAAAGAAAAGTATAAACTTAAAATGCCCATACGCAACATGAACGACGTACTGTTTACCCACTTCCTCCGGGAGTCTAACTACGGAAATTGGAAAATGTGTATCAATGCCGAGTACGGCATCATGTTGCTATACGCCGGGCACAGGGCATATGACGAAATATATTCACGGGAAATCCCAGTGGACGGTTCAAATTTTCTGCCTGAAATAACAAAGCTACAAAAACAGGCCGAAATTCAACGGCATCTTGGAGACCTCTACATATGTATATCTACGGCATCACGCAATAGTTCTCATGCGGAGAACATTGACATCGATGCCCTACTTGCCTTTGATCCAAATAATATGGAACTTGGAAAGGCATACCCTATCGGCGACCGCAATTGGGCCGATTTGTTCATGTCAGCATCAAGAGATATTCCTCACCTGGCGGTCAGAAAAGTAGATGATACTCCAACCTTTGAATTTGGAACTTTATGGGATAGATCCACATTCCAAAAGAAAGACATAACAAGAATTAGGGTTTTTAACACTAAAATTGAAAGATTTGCCCCTCTATGTTCCTTTGGATTCTTCATGAGTTTTTTACGTAGGTTACGTAGATTTCCTTTTAACTTTATCTGTTTGGGTTATATCGGTTATCTTATAACTTTCTATATGAAGGGAAGAATCCCCATCCCCTGATTCCCCTGTTTTACCCAAATTTATGAGTCCCAAAACCAGGGGAAAGCCATGGCTTTCCCCTGGTTTTCTGTTTTTCTGTAAAAAGCAAAAATATTTACAAAAAAGACTTGCAACGGAAAGATTCATTGTGCAGACGTTATACATAACAACCAATAAAAGAATTGTATGACTAGAATTAATACTACAACAAATCATGGGGTGTACACTCGGGAAGAAGTATCACCCCTGGGAAATGATAAACAAGCGGATGCAACGAATTTGCATGGTTCCGGAGACGGCCTAGATTCTCAGCCATCTGGGACGGGTGGAGCTGCGGATGCACCTTCGACAAGCTCCTCATTCGAAAAATCAAAAGCTTTTATAGATGAGGTACGTAGGCTACTTGGGCGTGGAGGGGCCGGTATACAGCAATTATATTCACAGCTGCAGTACGGCGAATTACCATTTAAACCGGAGGAAATATCTTTGAAGGAGATATTATATATAGCGACGGAGTTGCTAGACGAGCCATTTGGTACAAAAATTTTTGAACTGCTAGTATCGGGTGAAAATCCAAGGATAGATCTAGGGCGCCTATCCCGAGAAGACTCCAATATTTTGGCGAATAAACTACGCAGACGTGATTCGACGTGGGTGAAGTGCTTAGCCAACTTGATTAATGATGATAGACTGTCAAATTTTACCACAGACGGGTGGCCAAGGACAGATTTGGACTTACTTATTTTTAAAGGGCCGGATGCCATGGACTTGCTAGGGACTCTGATTAGGAAAGATAAAGTGCCAGGTTTTACCTACAAGGCACCGAAAGAATTTATTGATTTTTGTTTCTCGCAAGAAGCGTCTGGCATATCTTTACTGCAAGTTTCTCTGGATAAAGGCATAATATCGAACCTTGACCCAAGTAAATTTTCCCAGGAAGAGACCAAAGCTTTTGTGTATAAATTGTTAGAGCATGGTCCATCTGGTGAATTGATTGTGGAAAACTTGGTTAAACAAAGGAAACTATCACATTTTAAATCATTGAAGGAAATATTTTCCAAGGCGGCATTAGACGCTGCAATGGCGATGTTGGAACGTAGCAATCCCAATGTGGAATACTTTAAATGGCAAGTATCGGGTGGAAATCCAAGGATAGATCTAGGGCGCCTATCCCGGAAAGACTCCTATCTTTTGGCGAATAAACTACGCAGACGTGATTCGACGTGGGTGAAGTGCTTAGCCGACCTGATTGATGATGATAGACTGCCAAATTTTAGCCTAGACGGGTGGCCAAGGACATATTTGAACTCATTTATTCATGAACTTCTTTATGGAGGGCCGGCTGCCATGGACTTGCTAGGGGCTCTGATTGGGAAAAATAAAGTGTCAAATTTTGCGATCGAGGCATCGGAAGAATTTGTTGATTTCTGTTTCTCGAAAGGTCCATCCGGCATATCTTTACTGCAAGTTTTTCTGGATAAGGGCATGATATCGAACCTTGACCCAAGTAAATTTTCCTGGGAAGAGACCAAAGCTTTTACGGATAAATTGTCAAAGTATGGTCGATTGGGTAGAGATTTACTGGCAAAGCTGGTTGAACAAGGAAAACTACCACATTTGGAATCTGAATCACTGGAGGAAATATTTTCCAAGGCGGCATTAGACGCTGCAATGGCGGTGTTGAAAGATAACAATCTCGATATGGAAATTTTTAAACGGCAAGTATCGGGTGAAAATCCAGGGATAGATCTAGGGCTCCTATCCCGGGAAGATTCCTATATTTTGGTGGATGAACTACTCGAGTGGGGTTCGATGGGGACGAAGTGTTTAACCGACTTGATTAATGATGATAGACTGCCAAATTTTATCACAGACAGGTGGCTAAGGACATATTTGAACTCGCTTATTTATGGAACGCCGGCTGACAGATACCTGTTAAGGGCTTTGATTGGGAAAAATAAAGTGTCAAATTTTGCGATCGAAGCATCGGAAAAATTTATTGATTTTTGTTTCTCGCGAGAAGCGTCTGGCGTATCTTTACTGCAAGTTTTTCTGGATAAGGGCATAATTGACCCAAGTAAATTTTCCCGGGAGAAAACCAGGGCCTTTGCGAATGGGTTGTTAAAGCATGATCAATCTGGTAGAGATCTTGTGGCAAAGTTGATTAAACAAGGGAAACTACCACATTTTAAATCATTGAGGGAAATATTTTCCAAGAACACATTAGACGCTGCAATGGCGGTGTTGAAAGATAACAATCCCGACGTGGAAATTTTTAAACGGCAAGTGTCTGGTGAAAATCCAAGGATAGATCTAAAGTGCCTATCCCGGAAAGATTCCGATATTTTGGCGGATGAACTGCGCAAATGTGGTCCGATGGGGACGAAGTGCTTAGACGACTTGATCAATGATAGTAGACTGCTACATTTTAGGAAAGATCGTGATTGGGAGTTAAGTCCAGACCAGATATTGAATAACGGAATTAGTAAAGCATTTTTTGGCAAAACCGACGGCATAGATGATGAGTCGTGGACTAATGTTTTCACGAGACTATGGGATATGCCTTTGGAGGAAGCCTGTGGGATTTGGCAAAGGATAGCGAATGAAGTGGCGGCAGATTGTTGCGATGGAGATGGCCATGTGGACGTCGAAAGGGTCGGAAGATGGACGGGGTTGCTAGGGAATGCAGAAACTTTCAAGAAAAACCCGTATTGTCTCATTCCCCACGCGGAGCTCATACGTTCCCAGATGCATAGGGTATGCGAATGCCTCGTTTTAAACATAAACGGTGCCAGAGACCAGTTAGATGCTACCATCGACATCATCCCTGGGACCTACGGACAAGACATTTTAAAAACCATGTCCCGGGGCAGGGAACAACTCTTGCGTTTCGGCGAAGCCATACTGGCATCCCTGCTCGCTCCCTACAGGCAAAAGGACTTGCCGACATGCACGATATATTCTTCCATCAACGCAGAAATCCGAAACCACCCAGAACGGCTGATAAAAATGTATATACAGATGCTGAGAGATGGCCAATTCACATTTCCGAGCGGGTATGCGGCCCAACTACAACCAATGGAGGATGGTTTCATCACCGTTGATTTGATAAATGGTGGAGGAGGGAGAAAGCAGGTATTTTGGCATATTATGGATGGCGATCGTGCTGAAATTGACCAACAAATTAAAGATTGGCAACTAGAAGGGATAGAATATGTCGAATCGGCAGATGAAACGGAAAAGTATAAACTTAAAATGCCCATTCACAACATGAACGACCTACTGTTTGTCCACTTCTTCCTGGCGTCTAACTTCGGAAATGGGAAAATAGATAACGATTCCACATTCGGCACCATGCTGATTTATGCTGGGCACAATGAATTTAACAAAATGTTTCCACAGAAAATAATCCAAGTGGACGGTTCAAGTTTTCTGTTTGGAATGACACAGTTAAAAAAACAGGCCGAAGCCCAACGGCAACTGGGATACCACTACATGCGTGTGTCGACGAGCGGCCATGCGGAGAACCTTGACATCGCTGCCCTATTGGCCCTCGATCTGGACAATATGGAACCCGGAAAGGCATACCCAATCGGCGACCGCAATTTTGGTGATCGGAATATGACACAGGATATTCCCCGCCTGGCGATCAGAAAAGTGGATGGCACCCCTCCGACCTATGAATTTGGAGTCTTGTGGAGATCATCATTCCCAAAGAATGACATATTCCAAAAGGAGAACATATTTTCTTTCAATATTTATGCCACCGATATCGAGGTTCACGATGCATAGTATTGGGCTCGATTTAAACCCTAGGAAATTCCCATCGCCGCCCGTTACGGCCGCTGCGTGCACATCTTTTTCCATCCTCTGCTTCCCCTGTTTTACCCGAATTTATGGGGCCCCAACCCGGGGGAATGCTATAACTTTGCCAGCTTTTCTGTTTTTTTGTAAAAAGTAAAAAATTTCGCATAAAAAGACTTGCAACGGAAAGATTTGTCGTATAGACGTTATACATAACAACCAACAAAAGAATTGTATGACTAGAATTAATACTACAACAAATCATGGGGTGTACACTCGGGAAAAAGTATCACCCCTAGGAAATGAAGAACAAGCGAAAGCAACGAGTTTGCATGGTTCCGGAGGCAGCCCAGATTCTCGATTATTTGGAACGGGAAAAGACGCGACCGGACATTCGGCAAAACCCTCGTCCGAAAAATCAAAAGCTTTTGTAGATGAGGTACGTAGGCTACTTGGGCGTGGAGAGGCCGGTGCATGGCTATTATATTCACAGCTGCAGGCCGGTAGATTACCGTTTAAACCGGAGGAAATGTCTTCGAAAGAGATATTAGATGTGGCGGCGGTGTTGGAATACGATCCTTTTGGTGTAGAAATTTTTAAACTGCTGGTGTTAGGTGAAAATCCAAAGATAGATCTAGGGCGCCTGTCGGCGGAAGACTCTCATGTTTTTGCGGATAAACTACTCGAGCAAGGTTTGGGAGGCATGGA
>JAIRMM010000035.1 GCA_031258695.1 Puniceicoccales bacterium | reverse complement strand
TGCTGAACATATTTTCGATTTTATGGCGTCGTTTGTACAAATTTACCGCATAGGGAGGTTTAATTTTGCGAGTAGTTATGGAGGGGATGCATGGCTCTACGCCCCGCCGTTTTAGACCTTCCCGAAACCAGTTGGCGTCATATCCTTTGTCTGCCAGCAGATAACTCGCTTCCGGCAGATCTTTTAGTAGTTCTCCAGCGCCAACGATGTCATTGACGTTCCCTGCCGTTAGCAGCAACCTCACCGGTCTTCCGAGGCCATCACAAACGGCATGTAGCTTAGTGCCGAGCCCTCCTTTCGTTCGCCCAATATGCCTGGGAGAAGACCCCCTTTTTTTAGGCTCGCCGCCGTCCTGTGTACTTTCAAATGGGTTGCATCCATCATCAGGATTTCCGTCTTGCACTTGGATAACTTTTGCAGGATCTTAGCGAATATCCCCATCCTACTCCATCGGACGAAACGGTTGTACAACGTCTTGGATGGACCGTATTCCCGGGGGGCATCCTTCCACCTCAGTCCATTGCGCAGGACATAGGCAATTCCGCTAATCACCAGCCGATCATCCACCCGGGGTTTCCCTCGCGACTTCGGAAAATACGGCTTTAGCCCTTCGAATTTCCCTTCTTCTATCAACCATATAGTCATAGACTGGGCTTCTTATCCCGTTTGCCTGTAATGTCAATCCTTATTTTATGAGTCCTGACCCTAGGGCGGTTAGGCAGAAAAATTTCCACAAATATTATCCTCTCTCGTCCTATGTTTTTTTGTCTCAACCGTCGATCTCCCATATTTGCACCTATCTTTCCCAATTTTTCTTTGGCTTGAACCAATCCTTGTCTTTATATGAGTTTTTAATCCCTACGAATGTTGTAATCAAATACGCTCCAAACAAAAATGCCTGGGAATACTCCTTGATGATAAAATTGTGGATACAGAGGTAAACATTGCTGATTAACCAAAGCGTATAGCTCAATTTCATACGGAGCGTGGCGTTATAGAAAGACCCCATGAGGGCTATCGCGACAAAAAAGCTTGTAAATGTCATGTTTTTCTTTTAAATGGACGGAAGGAATATGTCAGTAAAATTTTTGATTTTGGATCAATAATTTTTTGATAATTGGGTCATGGTGGTACGTTTCCGTCCCTCACAATCCGCTTATTCTGCCATTTGTTCCGCTATTATTGCCTTCAATTCAGCTCCTTTTTTTTGAGATTCGCGTAAGAAATGTAGATTTTCTATCCCAGCCATAATAGAAGGCTTGATCAATTTTGGAATATTATGTAGATGGCTACCATGAATGTAATTAATCCATCAAATTTGCCATCGCCAGAGTACATCACAAGTCGCGTGAAATTTACTGAAATATCATCGAATAATTTAATGGAACCGAATAATTCAATGTCGCTGAAAATATTGGATGATAAAATGGAAGTGGATACTGAAATGTTAACGGAGTTACCGAATATTAAAACGTTATTGGCTAATGAAATTAAAAAAATGAATCAAGCATTCCTACGGTCATGTACGTTCTTAACGGGGCTTGGGGATTACCAGTAAAGCAACGACACTGCAGGGGCAGACCCGAAAGGCGACCAACAGAAGAAAGCCCCTTGTGTTGGTTCACCTTTTTCCCATGCCGTGCGGCTGGAAAGTCGCCGTGTTTTTTCTGGCCGTGGGATTTTTCGTCCCCGTCTGTGTCACTCGCCAGCCAGAGATTGTTTCTTTCTGTTTCTTTCCGAAGGCTGGCCGCAGTCCGATGTACCTTCAAGGGCGTCGTGTCTATCATTAGCGCTTTCGTCCCTGCTTTTGCTAACTTCTGCAAAATCCTGGCAAATACCCCGAGTTTACTCCATCGGACGAAACGGTTGTACAACGTCTTCTGGACCTATTCCCGTGGAGCATCTTTCCACCTCAGCCCATTGCGCAGGACATGGACGATCCCACCTATGACCCTTCGGTCGTCCACTCGCTCCCTTCCACGCGATCTGGGAAAATACGGCTTTAGCTCTTCGAAATTCCCTTCTTCTATCGACCGTATAGCCATGGCCGAGACTTTTTATCCCGTTTCCTCTCTAACGTCAATCCCTTTTCTTTATGAGTCCTGAGCCTGGCACACTCGCTGCGATCGGAAACATAACCTGTTCCAACATTTTTACGTCTATCCGCCACCGCCGTAAATTGACCAGCATCGCTGCAATCTATCCTTTTCTCTCCCTTGCTCACTCTTTTCATCATCCTTCGGCAAGAACTAAATGGCCCTGCCCATCTGGGGAAGTTTTTTGTGGATCGATTTATCGCTATCTTACTTGACAAAGTCGTATGAAAAGGTAACGGCCAAGCGACAATGTGTTCCCATTAAGTTTTATTTTCAAGCGCAATAGCCATGGAATAAAACAACCGGCTGAAATATTCTTTCAGCCGGTCCTCCCCTAACTAAACCGCACTTCCTAACGGTTGTATTAAATATATGTATGGGATATAAAACTTTTTGCAATCAAAAAATCACTTTTGATGATTTTTTAACAAAATTCCGTCGGAATTCACATGAAAAAAGTCAACATCTGCCAATAAATCTACGGCATGTGTCATATTTTCCCAAACATCGTCTAGCCACAACAATTCCTTTTCCGAAACCTCCAGGTAGACATTCAATAGCAATGAGAGTATGTACCACATCGGGAAAATGTTACCGTTGGGGGGGGTAACAGCTTTGTAAAACTTTTGTAATCTCCAATCCCTATTGATAAAGGTTCCCGTATTTTCGAAAACGGTTGCGATTGGAATAGCAACCGTTGCTCGTTTTGATGTTTTATTATTTTCAGTTCCTATGTAGAATATTTTCAGGTCATCCGGTAATACGTAGGGGATACCGTAGGAAAAAATTTCCTCATTGATTGACAAAATTCTTTTACACTGCCCGGACCGTATCATTTTGTCCAGTTCTTCCAAGCCATCGATGATTTTTTCCTGGGTAATAATTTTATTCAAAATTGCTCCGTTAACGTTCGGCGTAGCGTCCTCGGATATCAAAAAACCATCGGGGATCCTTTTTTTGCGTAGGAAAAATACGTTGTGCACGACGGAGTCCAACATTTTTCGCAAAACGAATTGGTCCTCCAGGGACATATTTCCTGAACAAACAACGGCTAATTCATTTGTCAGAAAGGATTCTACTATTTGCAGAAGAGCTGCTTCCAAATGTACCTGCTGCCCATTTTGTATTATTTTGGTCAGTCTCTTTTTATTTTCGAAATATCTGTGTTCATTCCTTGCTGAATTCGTCATCCAGGCGTCGTTTACGTATTTATTTTCGCGCGGTTTTATCCTAAAAATTTTATTGCCCTTGTGGAGGACGTAGGTGTTTATCCCCACGCTGCTCTCCGTAGAAATACTAGGGGTGCTTATCAGTCCCCACTCTGCCGGTTGGTAGAGGCAATTCCTATTCAGAAATGCTCCCGCGGGGCATAGGTCAACAAGGTTCAAAGAATAATTGTTGTCCAGGCTTTTCCCCGGGTATAAATCTACTTCCTTGTATCCATTTTCATTGCCTATGAAACCCAGCAATTCTTCGTCGAGGATGTCTCGACAAAATCTGATGCATCTTTGGCAACCTATGCACTTTATGGCATCGAAAAAAATATGCTGTCCGAATTCTTTGTATTTAATATCTTGCAATTGATTTTTTGCTATGCGTGTAAATCCCGGAAATTTTGTTTGGGAGGCAAATTTGTGCAAAAAACAGTATCCCACCTTGTTGCATTTTGAGCAATCAAGGGGATGTCGCAGGAGATACAGTCTAAATAGCTCATTGCGTTTGTCGACGGCCTCTCCATATTCGCTATCGATCTCCATGCCATCCTTGGCAGTTGCAGTACACGCAAACACCACCGAAAATTTGTCGGTTACCTTTCTTCTGGCACCGACTAGGCATAGCCCGCAGTGGCCTGTTTCCGTCAATGACCTATGATAGCATGGAGCTGACAGAGGAATGTCATGGCGTTGGATTATTTCCACCAACCTTTCACCCTCCTGGGCCTTAACTTTTTTACCGTTAAGAATGATATTTATCCTGTTGCTATTCACCTGGTTTTAGGAAAAGTCTATTTCCATCGATGATTTTCTCAATGCAATTTTAGAAAATATACCGATTGCCGTGGAAATTAACGTTTGTCAATTGACATTTTTAGCCAATTAACCCAAAATAAACGTAAATCGCAGGCGATAAAATAAAATTTAAAACATTCTTGACTCAAAAAAATGCAGCCATATGCACTACCTCACCAATCAAAATAAAAGGATAAATTATGTCGTTTGGAATAGGAAGAGAAATATATCTTAACATTGGAAACAGGATAACTCTAGGGGAAGTTACATTGTCACCCGGCCAATTTTTTGTTTCTGGTCCGAAAACAAGTTTTCAGCCCAGGGGCAAGCAAACGGTTTTTGGCTATGAAACCGATGATGATGGGAATATTGCATGGTATTACTTAAATGGTGAACAGGTTTCTTTTGAAACCTGGCAAATAGAAATAGCAAAAGATAAAGATCTTAGGAATTCAAATTTTGGGGAAAAACCACCCTGTGGGATGAAAAGTCTCGTTTCCCGAGAAGCCTCTCGGTTTTTAGAACCTCCGACTCCCACAAGGGCCAAAAGGACCTTCGACCCCACCGGCCGAAAAGATGGCTAAAAAGATGGCCGAAAAGGTGAGCACTACGGCACAAAGTGAAAAGATGGAAGGCAAACTAAGTGGCCCTGGCATACCGTCAGGGAAACTAACGTTTGCCAGTTGACGTTTTTAGCCCGTCAATTTGAAATAAACGTAAATTGCGGACGATAAAATAAAATTTAAAACATTCTTGACTCAAAAAAATGCAACAATAGAGGATACCCCATCAAAATAAAAGGATAAATTATGTCGTTTGGTGCGAGAAGAGAAATAAATTTTAATGCCGAAAAACGTATAGATCTGGGGGAAGTTATATTGCCGGGCGGCGAATTTCTTGCTTCTGGGGAGAAGGTAAGTTTCCGTCCCAGGGATGAGCAAACGGTTTTTGGGTATGAAACCAACGGCAACGGGAACATTGTAAAGCATTTCATAAATGGCAAACAGGTTTCTTTAAAAACCTGGAACGTGGAAATAACAAAAAATGAAGGTCTTAGAAATTCAAATTTTGGAAAAAAACCACTCTGTGGGGTGAAAAGTCTCGTTTCCCGAGAAGCCTCTCGGTTTTTAGAACCTCCGACTCCCCGAGAGGTAATAGAACTGCCGATCCCACAAGGGATAAAAGGACCTTCGACCCCACCGGCCGAAAAGATGGCCAAAAAGATGGCCGAAAAGGTGAGCACTACGGCACAAAGTGAAAAGATGGAAGGCAAACTAAGTGGCCCCGGCATACCGTCAGGGAAATTAACGTTTGCCAATTGACGTTTTTAGCCCGTTAATTTGAAATAAACGTAAATTGCGGGCGATGAAATGAAATTCAAAACATCTTTAACTCAAAAAGATGAAGCAATAGGTTGCAGCAACGGGGATATGTTCCATCAAAATAAAAGGATAAATTATGTGGTTTGGTGTGGGAAGGAAAATAGATGTTGACATTGAAAGCACTCTGAATCTGGGGAAAGTTACATTGCCGGCCGGAGAACTTTTTGTTTCTGGTTCGAACGTAAGTTTTTGGCCCAAGGGTGGGCAAAAAATTTTTAGGTATAAAACCGACGGTGAAGGTAACGTTGTAGGGTATTACATAAATGATCAAGAGGTTTCTTTGGAAGACTGGAAAGTAGAAATAGCAAAGGATGAAGGTCTTAGAAATTCAAATTTCGGGCAAGAATCACTCTGTGGGGAGACAAGTCTTGCTTGCCGAAAAGCCTCGACCCCCGACCTCATCGATTGAAAAGATGGCCGAAAAGATGGTCGAAAAGGTGAGCACTACGACACAAAATGAAAAGAAGGCCGGATGATATCAGTCCCATATGGTTACGGCCATAGAAAAGGAAAAAAAGGAAACAACGAAGAAGGGAAAGATGGAAGGCGAACTAAGTGGCCCTGGTATACCGTCAGGGAAATTAACGTTTGCCAATTGACGTTTTTGTCCCATCAACCTGAAATAAACGTAAATTGCGGGCGATGAAATAAAATTTAAAACATACTTGACTCAAAAAAATGCAGCAATATGCAGATACCCTTTCATTTAAAATGAAAGGGTAAATTATGTCGTTTGGAATAGGAAGAGAAATATATTTTGGCATTGGAAATAGCATAACTCTGGGGGAAGTTACATTTCCCCCCGGCGAATTTTCTCTTTTTAATTCGATAGTAAGTTTCCAACCCAAGGGTGGGCAAAAGATTTTTAGGTATAAAACCGACGGTGAAGGGAACATTGTAAAGCGTCGCATAAATGATAGATGGGTTTCTTTGGAAGACTGGGAAAAAGAAATAGCAAAGGATAAAGGTCTTAGAAATTCAAATTTTGGGAAAAAACCACTCTGTGGGGGGACAGGTTTCGCTTTCCGAAAAACCTCGGTTCCCGACCTCATCGATTGAAAAGGTGGCCAGGAATGTGTTTACAAATTGACGTTTCTGGTCCGTTAATTTGAAATAAACGTAAATCGCAGGCGATAAAATAAATTTTAAAACATACTTGACTCAAAAAAATACGATGCATATGCAGATGCCCTATCATTAAAAATGAAAGGATAAATTATGTCATTTTGTGCAGGAAAAGAAATAAATTTTAATGTCGGAGCAAGTATGCATCTGGGGGAAATTATGTTGCCAGGCGGGCAACTTCTTGTTTCTGGTCCGAAAATAAGTTTTCGTCCCAAGGATGGGCAAACGGTTTTTGGGTATGAAATCGACGGTAAAGGGAACACTATAGAACGTTACATAAATGGCAGATAGGTTTCTTTTGAAACCTGGCAAATAGAAACAGCAAAAGTTGAAGGTCTTAAAAATTCAAATTTTTGGGAAAAACCACTCCTTGGGATGACAAGTCTCCTTGACCGAAAAGCCTCCCGGTTTCTATGGGAGGAAAAACCTTCGACCCCACAAGAGGCAAAGGAACCTTCAACCCCGCCGGTCGAAAAGATAGCCAAAGAGGAGAGCGCCACAACACAAAATGAAAGGAAAGCTGGATAATGTTATGCATCAAGCAGGCATGTTGCAATATTTGTTTTTCCTGCAAATGCCTGACGCATCTTTTAGGGTACTATTGTTTCCTTGCCAATATTAAAATTTTTACAATGGTATTTACGGGTGAAAATTAAAGTTGGCATTGGATATGATATTCATCGGTTGGTTACGGGACGTAAGCTGATCCTTGGAGGAGTGATGATTGATTTCCACAAAGGCTTGGAGGGGCATTCCGACGCCGATGTGCTCATACACGCCATAGCCGATGCCCTCCTGGGTGCACTGGGACTGCCAAATATTGGCCAAGTATTTCCCGATACGGAACCATGGACCCAAAGCCTGAATTCAAAAAAAATTCTAAAATACGCCCGTGGCATGGTAAATAAGATGGGCTACAAAATTTCCAACATTGACACCGTTATCATTGCCCAGGAACCCAAACTATCCCCATACTTTGATAAAATTCGTGAATCCATTGCTTCCATATTGCCGGTCGACGTTAAAGATATTGGGCTAAAAGCGACAACCCACGAAGGGCTTGGATCAATTGGAGCCGGCGAAGCCATTGCTTCCATCGCCAACACAATTCTTATTTTTGACAGGAAACCAAAGCCTTAAATTACCGAACTTTGGTAATTTTAAATTTTTTCATCATAGACCCACTACCGTTTTTTCTTTTGATTCGATAAAATGTTGTCTACGCGACGTTTTACTTCTTCGAGGGTGCCTTCGGCATCGATGTCGTAGATTGACACGTCATCCCGTAGAATCGCCAGGCAGGCATTTATTGAGTCTTCATAGATTTGATACCTTCGTGCCGCTGCTTCAGCGGATATGTCCGTTGGCCGAACTTCTACAACTTTTGAACCCGCCTTTTTATTCTCTTCAATGGCCATGGCTCCGCGCAACAATTGCCTCTCCACGCTCGTTTGTCGCGTTACGGAAAATTTTACTATTTTAAAACCCGTTGACAGTCCATCGTGAATCTCATGTAGCTTATATAGTAAATTTTTTAAAAAATATGCCTGAACGACGGTCCTTGGGAATCCGTCTATGATAACACCTTTGTAATTTTCAGCCTTCAATAGCACATTCATGATCTGTGCAACCACAATGTCATCGCTAACAAGCTGTCCTTTAGCTTTCAAGGCCTCACATTCCGGAGTGGTCAACAGGGAACTAACTTCAATGGGTGGTGTGAAAATTTCCAAAGCCCGCATGACGCCTAGGGTGTTTGCCCCTTTTCCAGATCCCGGAGCTCCGTTGAGAAAAATTACCTGTTTTGGAAATTTCAAATTCCTCTCCCCGAACTTTTCACACAGCTCTTCCCATAAATTATTGAACAATATTTTAGCCATCAATTTGCTTTGTCTTATATTTACGTATTTTCTTTCTTTTTCTGGCGGTGAAATTTGTTCTGCCAACACGCTTTTAACCATGAACACAACACCCAAAAATACGAATATTTTTAATAAACTTTTCAAAAATCAAACTCCTGCAGAAAATCTAGAACCTCTTTCCATTTAATCCAGAAAATTTTTCTTACCATTCATTTTTTTATTATTTAAATTACCGTATTGTTGGGAATTTCCGCATTGCGCGTAATGCAAAGAATCCCGTCCTTGACATATATTCCGTTATGTTCGTAGCCATCTGGCTTGCCATAGGGTGTCAAGTATACATTGTTCCCAATCCTAGCATTTTTATCGATGATGGTATTTTTTATTATTGAATTTTCCCCGATGCCAAGGGGAATAGGGGAGTCAGTCATTTGGTTTACGGCCATGGGATAGTCGAAATAATCCGCTCCAAACATTAGAACATTTTCGAGATATGTTCCTTTTCTTATGACCGATCTAAGGCCAATGACACATCGATTAAGGATGGCGTCGGTTATAATACAACCGTCGGATAGTAACGTTTTTTCCGTTCGACAGCTGTTGACTTTGCAAGCCGGAAGATAGCGTGCCCGCGTATAAATGGGGTTCTCGGCATCGAAAAAGTCAAACTCCGGAACCACATCTGTGAGCATGAGGTTGGTCTCGAAAAAGGACCTGATGGTACCTATGTCTTCCCAAAAACCATCAAATACATAGCCGCCCACATTATACCTGTTGAGCATGCCAGGCAATATGTCCTTTCCGAAATCTTCTTCATCTCCCAAAAGAATTTCCATTAGTATTTTTGACGTGAAGGCATATATGCCCATGGAAGCGAGATAATAGCTCGTATTGCTTTTATCCCTGAGAGTACTTCTAATGTGTGCGGGCAATAGGCAATGTTTTACCAATTCCGGATATTTGGGCTTTTCAACGAAGCTTTTAATCCCCAGCGAATGATCAATTTCTACTATTCCAAATGAAGAAATTTTGTGTTCTGGGATTGCTTTGGTCGCAATGGTTACGTCTGCTCGAGAATCGTGATGTTTTTCAATCAAATTTAGTAGATTCATTCGATACAATTGGTCACCGGAAAGGATCAAAATGATATCATCGGGGTTGGTGTTAATGTATTTTAGATTTTTCCTTACGGCATCGGCGGTCCCCATGTACCACTGCTCCCCCTGACTGTTGGTCTGTTCGGCAGAAAAAATTTCAATGGTGCTATTCCCAAATGTATCAAACCTGTAGGTTGTTTCTATGTGCCTATGCAAAGATCGCGTATTAAATTGCGTCAAAATGTAAATTTTTGAAAGCCCTGAGTTTAGGCAATTACTTATGGGGATGTCTATCAATCTATATTTGCCAGCCAGCGGCACCGCTGGCTTACAACGCGTTTTGGTTAGCGGATATAGCCTATCCCCGCGTCCCCCTCCCAATATTACGCAATAGACATTGCTCCTCATCAAATACTAATGGTGGTCAATGTAAAAGAAAAGTCAATCCTGGGTGAAAATTTGTCGAAAATTTTTAAAATTAAAAAATCAAGAAAAATCGTTTAATTTTACGTTGATTTGGTTAATTTTTTATCCTTGGGCTGGGTAAAAAGAAAAAATTTGCCACTTGCTGGTAAAAAAATTGCGCTTGAGATATATAGTATCAAGCTGCCTTGCATCTTCGTTATTATGAAAATTAAAACCACAAACAGCACCGCATCGTCACCCGAGATCGTTGAGCGGCAATATAAATACTGGCGCCGGCGAATAATGTACTCGTTGATGATTGGATATGCCACATTTTACCTGGTTCGACAAAATTTTCAAGTAGCATCCACGAGAATGTTGACGGAATTGAGATACACAAAAATGGAGATCGGTTGGATATTTACCGCGTTTGCACTTATCTATGGGGGTGGAAAATTTCTCGCAGGAATAATCTGTGACAAGACAAATGCCCGGTGGTTCATGCCGATAGGATTGATTGGATCAGCCTTCTGCAGTATATTTATCGGCATGGCGAATTCCCTTTGGGTTTTGACCTTGTTTTATACCCTAAATGGAGCTTTTCAATCTGCTGGATGGCCTCCTGTTTCGAGGCTGATGACCCAATGGTATGCTCCCTCCGAATTGGGTACCAAGTGGGGAATCGTTAACGCATCCCACCAAATAGGTAGTATCATTATACTTTTGGTTGGGTCGAAAATATTGGAACTGTTCGGTTGGAGATACGTATTCTTTATTCCTGCGGTATTTGCACTATTGGTCTCAATATTTCTATTCGAAAGATTGAGAGATAGTCCACGGTCGTTGGGATTGCCTTCCATAGAGGAGAAGGAAAACCTACTCAATGATACCGGGCATAGTGACGATGAGGAAATCACCCTTAGGGAGGTTTTTATGGAACACATCCTGCCAAACAAATCCCTGTGGTGTGTTTGTATGGCTAATTTTTTCGTCTATATAATTAGGATGGGCTTCTTTAATTGGGCACCGATGTTTTTACAGGAGGCAAAAAAATCGACCGTTATGGGGGCCGCCTATATGAATGTGATATTCGAATTGACGGGAGCTGTAGGAGGAATTGTGGCAGGCTGGGCATCCGATAGGATTTTCGGAGGGCGACGAAATTGTACTTCTTTCTATTTCATGATGGTTCTAATTCTTGCACTATTTATGTTTTGGTACATGCCGTCCGAATCAATTTTCGTCAATACGGCGTTTTTCTTCGTCATAGGTTTTTTCATATATGGTCCCCAAACCCTTGTCGGTGTGTCAGGAGCAGAGTTTGGATCTCGCCGTGCGGCTGCAACGGCCAATGGACTAACGGGGGTCTTTGGGTACCTGGGCAGTGCGGTTTCCGGGTTTGGAGTTGGGGCAATTGCCCACAGGTGGAAGTGGGATGCCGTCTTTATTTTCTTCGTTTTTTGTGCCATCGCGGGTGCATTTTTCTTCATGCTAAATTGGAACAGAACCAGCCAGTGCTATAAGGTCAAATCGTAATTGCTCCAAGCCATGAGATGGAAATGTATCTGTAGCTACGATGGGACTGATTTTAATGGATGGCAAAGTCAACCGAATCATAATACGATACAGGACATTTTAGAAGAACGGTTAAAATTTATTTTCGAACGTCCCATACGGATACATAGCAGCGGAAGGACCGATGCCGGTGTTCATGCTAATTATCAAGTTTTTCACTTCGACGCTGACTGGCCATACGGGGCCGATAAACTACTCCGAGCATTCAAATGTGGTATTCCGAAAACCATAGGGGTATTTTCCGTCGAAGAGGTGGATGATACTTTCCACGCACGTTTTTCCGCCATGCGTAAACAGTACAAATATCACATCCTGGAGGGTGATGCGTCACCGTTCGACTATCGCTATGTTTGGAATTTGGGAAACCGACGTTTGGATGTCGATGGAATGAACGAAGTTGCAAAGATTTTCCTCGGAGAACATGATTTTTCTCCATTTGGAGCGAAACATAGGGACAATGCCGCTGAGAATGTCGTAAAAACCATGCGTGAAATGTCATTTTTCCGTGCCGGTGCGAGGATAATTTTCACGACCGAAGGCAGTGGCTATCTGTATAAAATGGTCCGCATACTGGTCGGTTGCTTTGTGCAAGTTGGCCTTGGGAATAGGGACAGGGACGAGCTTGCTGCGGCCATAGCTGGACAGAGCAAAAACTGCACCGATTTTAGGAAAGAATGTGCCCCCAGCCGTGGGCTATTTCTAAATAGGGTATGCTACTAGGATGTGCTATACTTTCCCTTGTGCATTTTCCGTAACCGTACCCGACAGTATGCTGGTCGTGGAGCTGTCAATTTGGATGGAGAGAATTTTTCCGATATCATTTTCCGATGCTTTGAACAACACTTTACAGTGATTGGGGGTCCATCCAAACATCGTATCCGCACCGCGCCGCGCGTGGCCTTCAACGAGCACTTCCACCGTTTTCCCCAAAAACCGTTGATGGTAATGCCGGGAAGCTTCTTGCACGCGTTGGAGGAGGATTTGATTTCTCCGTTCCTTTTCGCTTTCTTTCACATCATCTATCAATTCGGCCGATCTAGTCCCTTCCCGCGGGCTATATTTAAAAATAAATGCCATGTTAAATTTTGCGGTATCAAACAGTGAAACCGTTTCTTCAAAATCTTCTTCCGTTTCTCCCGGGTATCCGACGATGATGTCCGTGGATATGCCCACATTTGGTACGGCCTTGCGAAGTTTTTCAACGATTGTCAAAATCCTTCCGGAAGTATATGGCCGCTTCATGGCGGCTAATATGCGGTTTGACCCACTTTGAATCGGTAGATGAACGGATGGGCATAGCTTCGATAAATTTTTATGGGCCAGGATTAAATCATCGGAAAAGTTTTGGGGATGGGGAGACATGTAACGAATTCTTTCAATGCCCGGCAGGACATCCAAGCGTTCGAGCAATTGAACGAATGGGGTTTTACCATCTACCGTTGGCATTAGCCTGCCGCCGTAGTTGTTGACTATTTGCCCAAGCAACGTGATTTCCCCTATGCCATTTTCCGCTAAGAATTTTGCTTCCCCAACGATATCCTCCATCGGCCGGTACTGTTCATTGCCCCGTGTTCTTGGCACAACGCAGTAGCTACAGCGCATGTTGCACCCGTGCATAATTGACAAAAACGCAGTGCACTTATTTTTCCCCAATTTGCGGTCAAAATCACGGGAAAGGTGCTGTTCTTTCGGATCTCCTATGCATAGGCTCTGCCCATTGCCTTCTAAGACACTGGCCAACTCATGCAATCTTTTCGGGCCAATGACGAAATCAATGGCGCCGTTTAATTTGAAAAGCTTTTCTCCCAAATTTTCTGCCATACATCCCAGGATTCCAATTTTAAAATTTGGATTGGTTCGCTTCCTTCGTGCCAAATAGCCCGCCTTTCCAAGTGCTTTAATTTCCGCCTGTTCGCGCACGCTACACGTATTCAAGATTACAACATCGGCCATTTTCTCATTATCCGTTAGCTCGTATCCAGCATATTGCAGCTGCGACGAGATCATTTCGCTGTCGCGCTCATTCATTTGACAGCCATAGGTTTTTACAAAAATTTTTAAATTTTTTGCCACTAGCAGATCTTTTTTAAACCGATATGTGGATAATGCAAGTGGCAAAAGTACCGTTAATATGAACTAAAAACGGTGAAATCTGCGAAAAGATTTGTACAAATTTTCAATAATTTGTATCCCTATCCCATGGGCAAAAAAAGTACACGACGCATGTGGACAGAAAAATTATCAAGGCACGATGGCAAAACTTTTCTGAAAAATGATGGCAAAGCACCGGATAACATTTCCATTCCCCGTAGGTTTAAGGGTGTTGTTATGGGGATCGACGCAAGCCTTCGGGGAACGGGCATTGCCATCCTAGACTTCAAAGAAACACAGCCCGTCCTGATATTTTCGACACGCGTCACCTGCCAAGCAAAACTGTCATTTTTTCAGTGCATCGAACGAATTTTCAATACCGTAAATGCCATTCCGCAGAATTTTAAAATTGATCACGCCGCCATTGAACAAACGGTCTATGTGCAAAATTATAGAATTTCTCACATTCTCGGATCTGCCAAGGGAGCGATAATTGCCGCCCTAATGAATAATAATTTACAGATTGCCGAATACGAACCACTGAGGATCAAACAGGCAGTTCTAGGTATCGGTCGTGCCTCAAAGGAACAGATCAGGCGTACGGTTTGCAATATTTTAGGAATGGAACATGTAATTTCCTATGATGAGAGTGATGCCGTGGCGGTTGCATTTTGCCATGCTTGGACATTCAAGGGCAGTCTTTAGGGGGCTCATGGAAATTTAAATAAGCAAGGAGAGGGGGCTAAGGAAAAGCCCGCTGGCCCAGGGGGAGATTCCTGGCTTTCACCTTATCCCTTCCCTTAAAATTCTGAGCCTGAAATGAGCTCTGCCAAAAGTTTTTCAAAAAAGCTAGAGTTTTTCCTAAAAAATTATACTTTTTAAAGGAGAGTGTCGAAGAAGGCTAATATAACCTTGATTGGTGTGTTTATTGTCACAGCAATGCTGCTATTCCTAGTGGCGATATTTGCATTTTCATCGGTAAGTTGGTTCGCAAAAAAAAAGACATTTTATGCTTTCTTTAACACATCCCTTAATGGACTTGAAGTGGGTGCTCCCGTGAAGTTTAAGGGTATTAAAGTTGGAGTGGTGAAGTCCATAGAAATAATCTACGATGTTGGGCTTGATGAGGCTGTAGCGGCTGTAATCTTCGACGTTGATGCTAATTTGTTCAAAACAATCAAGGGCAGCAAGATGCGTGTCGTGGACTATGGTATGTTTTATACCGAACAAATTGAACGCGGTTTGGCAGCCAAACTGTCGATGGAAAGCATTTTGACGGGGAAACTATTCGTGGGATTGGATTACCGTAAGAATGAACAGGAAAGGTTTTCCAAGGATATTACTCTTGGCAAATATCAGCAAATGCCATCGGTCGCCACGGAACTTGATGAATTGAAGGCTAGCTTTGACGTAATAATGGGAAAGCTATCAAAGGTGGAATGGGAAAAAGGTTTTCGTGCGATAGTTTCCACGCTGGATAACCTAAAGGGTGCAGCTAAAACCTTAGATTTCGCATCGATAAAAAGGGCAATGGATGCCATTTCCAGCACATTATCTTCCGATTCTGGCACAACGCAATCCGTGGATGACATTTTGCAGCAATTGTCCAAAATGCTGCGTTCTCTGCGGGTATTGCTGGAATATATTGAAAGAAACCCCAATGCATTGATTGTAGGAAAGGCACTATGAAATATACAAAAATGTTGCTATTTTTCTTTTGTTACCTTGTTGCCTTGGGAACGGGGTGTTCGGTCCTTGTTCCCCGAAAGGATGATTCCAAATTTTACACATTCTGTGCCTATAATTCACCAAAAAAAATACCCGATCCTTCGGACACAAAGTCGGTGATTGTAAACCTAACGGTTGGAGAAATTCCTTCCTATGCGGATTGTCCACATGTTGTTACGATGTCTAACAATGCCCGGCTGACCTTGTCGGAAATTGCCAGATGGGCAGAACCACTGCAAGATGCATGCACCAGGGCTCTAACCCACAAATTATCCGAACTTATGTGTGACCATGTAATCGTTATCCCTTCCGCCTATACCAAAGGAAATGCTTTTTTTTGCGACTTCCTCCTATCCATTGGCATTAGCGATTTTATATGCAATGAATCGGAAAAAAAAAGTCATTTTGGATTGCACCTGGTCGTTATTCCATTACGCTTCCCGAAGACAGGTATCGATCCACAGGTACACAAATTTAACCCCCTACGATGGTAGCAATTATGAAGACGTAATAGCCGCCATGGAACTTGCACTATGTGAATTGGCCCAGGATATTGCTTCAAAGATAGGACAAATCTGCCCAGGGACATCCCCGTAGAGTAGGGAGAGAAATGGGGGAAAGCCGGAAGGATGGCTCGTTTCCATCGTTTAAGGAGGAGGGAATGGAAACGGGAGCAGGGGCAAACAAAATCGGCGAGGGAGGTGCCGGGTTTGCGGACCATGAAGATGATCAAATTGCGCATGGCGGCCATGGTCTGGGGAGATGTTCCGCGGCGCATGGTCGATTGAGAGCAACGGAGGAAGATCTTTCCTGGCTTTCCTGGAAGTCCAGAGGGAAGCACCCATCATAGGGTAATTTCATCGATTGTCTACCCAATACCAGCATAATGTCGATAGGCATAGAAATTACTCGCATTGCAGCTATGTCGCACCACTGGTGAATCTAACCAGTAGGTCGGCCCTATCACCCGGCCTTCCCTCCCCATCCGCCAAGCTGCATCCTTCAACCCTTGCGCCCTTGCCATTGCTGCACTAATTTCAGGTCTTGTTAGCCCACACTCCTCATATGTAGCTTTCAATTCACCTAAATCAATGGCTATTATTACATTGTACATGTCTTGGTCTATGACGGGGGGCATGCAATAGTTTCTCCAACTTACATTGTCGATAGCCCTTTCCCTGTGGCCAAATCGTGTTTGAAATGGAACTGCAATCATTGTAGGAATTATGCCGGCAAAATTTCGTGGAGGATTCGTTGGAAATGACAAATCATGGTCGATGGCAACGGGGCGACCAGCCTTTGTTAGCATTACATTACCCCCATGCCTGTCGATTTGTCCCGTTAGTACGTCCTGGATTTGCATCCAGGTTTCCCGGCGTACGAACTCGTTATTGTAGTTAATTTTATCACGGACTTTGTATACGGTCTGCCCTTCCACCATTTCCGTGGCAATGGAAGGGATCCCAGACATTTCCGCTGCGGAAACGGAGGCTATCACATGGGGAACTTCGATACTGTTTTGTTCGCCAATAGAATCAAACATCGCCTGTACCCTTGCCGTTGCTTTGTTCCGCCTATAACTTCCGCTCGCTGTCCCAATGTAGAGTTGCACATCTGCCGCTCCTTGTGCAAACGCAGCCGGCCCTTTTTCCCTTTTTGACTGGTCGCACGGTTTTAATGCGATCGGCCCTTTTCTTTTCTTTTTGGTATGGGCACGTTGTACGGTATTAAAATCCCCACTGCCCAGCGTTTTTATGGGAGGAGGGACATTCTTTTCCAACCCAACCTGGCCGCATGCCTTGGCATCGAGCAGTATTTCAAGGGATTCCGCCTGGAGAGCGATGTCGCGACAGTGGGGATCGGAATCCCATTCATTTATGGAATAAGGAAAATTCGGATATCCCGGGTGTCGTATCATTGGATCACCACACAACTTCCGTAATTCTTGCTTCAGCGTTAATATTTCTTCTTTAGTTAAATCGTTTTTCAGTACAAAATTTTTTACATTATGTAAAAATGTATAGATTCTCGGAGCATGAAAATTCATAGAGCCGATGGGCATTAGTTGGGTATAATCGGCAATTTTCCGGGAAATATCATCGAGTGTTTGCCTTTTATCGCCCATCATGGGTACCTCTGTTGCGGCAATGAATTCCCGATCAGCTTGGGTTATTTGGCTGAGAAAAGCAAGCCCTTTTCCCTTATTATAGATAAACTCCACCGTGCATGTTCGTTCGTTTAAATCTGTATATGTTACTTTGATTCTAGTTCCTTGGAATGGCCACCTTCCAGGGGTTGCTGTTACCTCACATAAACGGCCGTTTATGTATATGTTTGCAGTTGCAGCTTGTCCAGTACGTCTAGCCTCATTTCGTAGTCCTTCGACTATATTCCCCTGAAATGTAGGTGTAAAACTCATCCTGGGCTTATGATAGCCACTTTTTCAACTTTTTGCAATAAGAATTTACAATCCTTTCCGGAACCAGTCGGCGTATTTCTTTGCCGGTTTTCTCGAAATTTTAGCAAATGTTCCCCCTTTAATTCACCGGATGAAATTTCCAGGATTAATCGTCTCAAACCCTTCGACAATTTCAATGAGAGCATGGATTATGTCAATTAACACATCATCGAAATTTAATTTAACATCGACGGATTCCTGCAAACAGGATATGGGGTATGGGGCATTGTCGACCTTTGGGGTGTCCAGTATGTTAATCCCAATTCCCAGGACCGCCGAAATTATGCCGCTGTCACTCCTTATAACTTCCAAAAGCAAGCCTCCAATTTTCTTCGATTGAATGAGGATGTCGTTGGGCCACTTGGTTTTTACGTCGATGGAAAATTTGTCCGATAGCATTTCGCAAAGTCTAACGGCCACGTACCGCACAAAGATCGTTAGATGGTTTTGCAATGGGTCGGTTACTTTTAAGGCATAGGACAGGTATAAATTTCCGACAATATTTCCGACCCAGCGGCGCCCATACTGGCCATAGGAAGCTAATTGTTGCTTCGCTAGCACCATGAATGGAACCCGTTGCCCATTCCTCACCATTTCCTTGGCATCCGCATTGGTGCTCTGGGTCTGGGATTTAAATAATAGGGGTACCCTGAAAGTTGTTTTTAAAATTTTGTCGAACATGGTGATGAAAATCGTGGAACAAAAATTTGCTAAAATTTAATGTTCAACTGTCAAGAATGTGTCTTTTTCACACCCTTACTAGAATTTGCCTTAAATAGATCAAATGTACTTTTGATAGCTGGTAAATGTGCAAATTATAAACATTTTGCTGGAGAAAATTCTTTGGTCTACATATTCTTTTGTGGCCACTTGATTCGGAGAACCTGCACCCATCGGCGTTGAAGTATGTGTCATTCCATATGTCATTTTTTGTAAAACCTTTGTAAATTAATACTCTTTGCTAAAACTAAATTTTCTTTACAAACAGGGGAGGCATGTTAAACTATTTTTACAAGTTAATCAAACAAGAAAGGGAGAACAAAAGTGAAAAAAGCTATAATAGGGCTTACGAGTTTAATTTTCTTGACCGCCTGTGCTTCGGCTCCAAATTCTATGCAAAAAAGAGAGCTAGAAGTTTACAAGCAACAAGGTTTAATGGTTGAAGAAAAAGATCCTGCCATTGGCGTAGTGCTCGGTTTTCTTCCTGGAGGCGGCTCTTTTTATGTACGTGAATATGGTTGGGGGGTAGTTGATCTATTATTGTGGCCCATGTCTATTTTATGGGATCCGATAAGTGGAGCGAATGGAGCTGATTCCATAAATTATATAGCAACAAAAATGCATGTAAATCAGCTTAAACAAAAAGAGTTGGATGAACTACAAGAACGGCTTCGTCTATCAGAAATAGATGTAAAACAGTATTCCATTGAGAAAGATAATATTGAACGGAGATATTCTGGAGATTTGTAAAATTTTCAAAACTTTTAATTAATGAACCCGTCTTTTCAAGGCGGGTTTTATTTCATAGGACGGGTCTAAAAAGATACATCCTTGACAGTTGAGTGAAATTCTAGACCCCGGACCCAGGACTCATAAAGAAAAGGGATTGACATTAGAGAAGGAAGTGTATAGAGAGATTCTGCTATGGCTATATGGTTGATAGAAGAAGGGAGTTTCGAACGGCTAAAGCCGTATTTTCCGAAGTCGCGGGGGAAACACGAAGGATGATCGGCTGGTGATTAGCGGAATTGCCTATGTCCTGCGCAATGGATTGAGATGGAAAGATGCCCCCCGGGAATACGGTCCATCCAAGACATTGTACAACCGTTTTGTCCGATGGAGGAGGGATATTTGCTAAGATCCTGCAAAAGTTATCAAAGTGCAAGACGGAAATCTCGATGATGGACGCAACCCATTTGAAAGTACACAGGACGGCGGCGAGCCTAAAAAAAGGAGGTCTTCTCCCAGGCACATTGGGCGAACGAAAGGAGGGCTCGGCAGCAAGCTACATGCCGTTTGCGATGACCTCGGAAGACCGGTGAGGTTGCTGCTAACGGCAGGGAACGTCAATGACATCGTTTGAGCCAGGGAACTGCTGAAAGACTTACCGAATGCGAATTATTTGCTGGCTGACAAAGGATATGATGCCGACTGGTTTCGGAAAGAACTAAAACAGCGGGGCGTGAAACCGTGCATTCCTCCTTTGCACCACCGCAGAATCCAGTTGCCCTACGACATAGATTTGTATAAGCGACGCCTTGAAAATATGTTCGGGCAGATTGAAGGATGCCCCATTGCCACCCGCTACAACTGCTATGCTCACACCTTCTTCCCTTCCATCTGCATCGCTTGCTCTTTCCTCTTTTATTTGAATTTATGAGTCCTGACCCTAGGCCCTTAGAATATTTACTTCCGTCTCCAGGAACTTTCCAAATTTTATGTACACCATATACCTCGCCAAATCTATGAGCCTTTCAATGTCCCGAAGGGATGCGTTTCCTCCATTGATTATGAAGTTGGCATGCTCATTGGAAATGGCTGCACCTCCCATACATGTGCCTTTTAGTCCAGCCCTATCAATCAATTCACCGGCACAGAAATCATCTCCATTTTTAAACACTGACCCGAAGTTGATACCCTTTGGTTGGTGTGTGTTTCGCCAGTTTAATAGCTCCTCGGCCATGGAAGAAAAATATTCCTGGGGTGCCCGTTCGCTAAACCGAAAGGTCGCACCAAGAACGATATTGTTGCGAGGGACGGAAGCCGTTCGGTATCCAAAACGCAAATCGGACTTTTCTAGGGTATGTATGACCCCGTGGGGATCCAAAGTTTCGATGGATACTAAATGGTCGGATATGGTTTGTCCGTGGGACCCAGCATTCATAAGAATTGCACCACCCATGTGGCCCGGAATATATGATAGCTTTTCGGCCCCCAGGAATCCTTTCCCACTCACCGATTTGCAAAAGTCTCGGAGAGAAGTCCCGGCCATGCAACGCAAAGTATCATTTCCGGTCCATTCCAGCGATTTCCAATGGTCTGCATCCAATGTTATTACAACTGCGTTGACCATGCCATCCGGTGGCAATATTTTGGTCCCGTTGCCGATGGTTACATACCTAATGCCCAGGTTGCGGCAAATGTTTACAACCGCGATCAATTCGTTGTGCGTCGCAGGATTTACATGTATTCGGGCAGATGTTGGTACTTTTATGGAAAATGCACGGGTTAAATCCTCGAAAGGTGTAAATTTTATTTGGGATCGTTTAAAAGCTTTCTCTGCTTCCCCAAATGCGATTTTGCCGATGAAAGCTTTGGCGTGGCACAAGATATTGCCTGCCCCGACAAACATGACCAGCTGCTTTTTATCACACGAAGATAGCTTGTCATAAATATCATACATATCGGTTTCGAACCGTGAAAGGGCTAAAAATTTCTTGTTCGGATTTTTTACCTCATTGAACACAAGGTCGCTGGAAACACCTTCAATTTTTTCCTCAAATGCGGCATATAATTCGACGACAAATGGCCTATCAAACATATCTAAATTTGCTGCGAATTCTGCAAAATATTGTTTGGTGCGAGACAGCCTATGGGGCTGAAACATTATGTTCAGTTCGTAGTCTTTGTAGCGGGTTCGGGCGTATCTCAACAGTGAGTTAATTTCCGTCGGATGATGGGCGTAGTCATTCAGAAAAACAAATTTTTCGGTTTCAAGCATCACATCACTTCGCCGCTGAATACCCGTTATTCTGTGGGGCATAACAATATCTTCGTTGAAAATTCTGTGCACGCAAAATAACGCTATGGATTTGTTTTTTTCGGAAAAATCGTTGCCATCCAACCCCTGAATTTTGACATATTTTTTCCCAAAATTGGACGCTATGTTCGTAAAAATCATGTCGTCTTCGGGAACAAAAATGGTCGACTTTGTCCGTGCAAACAACCTTTCAAATGTTTTTAAAAAATTATCCCGATTACCGTAGTTACATATGTGGTCATCGTCATAGTTCAAAGCAATGGTACATTCCGGGGAAAATTCTTCTATGGTCCCGTCGCTTTCGTCAACTTCAGCCACTATCCATTGAGACTTTTCGTCGTAGGCGGATGGTGAAATTTCATTCCCCTTAAAAAATCCTCCCACCACATAGTCGAAGGCTAGGCCGTTGTGCCTAAGAATCTCCACACATGCACCGGAAACAGAAGTCTTCCCGTGGGACCCCACAATCGCAAGCAATTTTCTGTCCCGGCAGATCTTTGCCAAAAATTCTCCCCTTCGGAAGATCCCAATGCCATCTTTTGCCGCCCGTTGGCAAATGCTATCGCCGTGTTCATTGACGGCACTCGACCGCACCACGCAGTCACAATTTGGTGGAAGGGTCTGTTCGGGCATAAAGATAATCCCATGGGACACCAAAAGGTCCTTAATTGACAAATTGACATAGTCATCCCATCCATAGACCATGTCCCCCCGTTGGGCTAGATAAATTGCCAGCGGTGCCATGCCGGCTCCGCAGATTCCAAGCATACAAATATTTTTACTCATTTCCTATCATCCTTTGAATACGGTTTACAATAATTTCAACGGTGGAATGCTCGCTGGCTGGTGGGGGAGTTATCCGGAAGTTTTTGAGATTTTTCTGGAAGCATTCAATGACGATGTTTGCGAGTAAATCCATATCCTCCTGCCGTACGACAATTGCCCTACCGTCGCTTGCCACATGGGTAGCATTAACTTCCTGATGGTTTTCAGCGGCACTCGGGTAGGGAACCAACACCATCGGTAATCCAAAAAGTATGGCTTCTGCTATTGTCCCAGCACCGGCCCGGCATACCAACAAATCCGTTGCGCTGAGGAGTGACGACATATCGTCACAGAATGGGAGGAATAGGTTCCCAATGGCATTGCCGTCGTCCGACATGCCGACTATTTCCTCCCGGCCATCACTCTTTATGCCACGCACACAACAAAGGGTCAGGTTTTGACCATTCAACCGTTGAAAATTTTTAATTGCCCATTCGTTTAGGGCATTTGCTCCCTGACTTCCGCCCAGAACCGTTACCACGGACGCAAGGGGATCTAACCCCAGGCGCTCCCTGGCTTCCCGCTTGTCGATTTTTTGCATCTCGCGCCTGAGCGGTATGGACACGTGTGAAACTTTTTTGTTTAAAGATCTACTTTTAAAATTCACCTGGGGCGGGAGGAAAATTATGTCGGCTAGGTGTGCTAGTAATTTTACACTTTTACCAATCACTCGATTCGATTCATGAAAAACTATTTTCTTCCGCATCAAGAATGCAGCCATGATCGCTGGAAAATTTGTAAACCCCCCCATGCCTATGACGCAATCAATTTTTCTATTTTTTACCAATTTTATACATTGGAAGAGGGAGACAAACTGTGATTTTATTGTTTTAAAAATTTTCCAAATACTTTTAGCCAATGGCTTGGCCGGCAGTGCGACATATTCAAACTGGTCATATTTTTTCAACATGACACCGTCGATTACTTTATCGCTGATAAGCAATAGACATTCTCCATTCCGCGCCATCAATTCTTCGGCGATTGCTATGCCAGGCCCCAAGTGCCCTCCAGTCCCACCGCAAACGATAGCATACCTATTCATCGTATCGCAACATAATAATAGTAAATGGGCATATCAAGAATAATGCAAAAATTTTCCAAATGGGAAAATTTGTCGAGGTTTCCACGTGGTATTATTTTCTGGGCTGGCGAAAGGTTTTTTTATCCCCGCTTTATTTTTTTTAAAAATTTTAATTGCGCAAAGATGGAAGAACGATAGCATAGGACGCCATGAAGAGGGTTGCCATATTGACCGCGGGAGGAATTGCTCCGTGTCTATCTTCTGCCGTTGCGGCACTGATAAAAGAGTATGTTAAAGCATCTCCGGACATTGAAATAATTTGCTACCGTAACGGCTACGGAGGGTTACTATTGGGTGATTCACTCAACGTCACACACGGAGCCGTGGAATCGGTAGAAATTTTATACCAATTCGGTGGTAGCCCCATAGGGAATAGCCGTATAAAGCTAACAAATGTGGCAGACTGTGTAAAACGCGGGTTTGTGAAAGATGGAGAAATTCCGCTCAATGTCGCCGCAGAACAACTAGTAAAAGATAAAATCGATATTTTGCATACCATAGGTGGCGACGATACCAACGGCGTTGCCGCTGATTTGGCAAAACATTTGAAAGAAAATGGCTACAATTTACAGGTTATCGGATTGCCAAAGACCATAGACAATGACATTGTCCCGATTGCCCATAGTTTGGGTGCAAATACAGCAGCTGAACAAAGTGCATTGTTTTTCGAACACATCGTTGCCGAAACAACGGCAAACCCGAAAATGTTTATTATCCACGAAGTCATGGGTCGCAAGTGTGGATGGCTGACGGCCGCATCGGCATTGTGCTATACGAAGCGGTTGCACGAACGCGGATTCATTGTCGGATTGGGAGTGACAAAGGAACGCTATTCTATCCATGGAGTATATGTCCCCGAAATAACCATCAATTTAAAAAAGGAGGCCGATCGGCTGGAACAGGTAATGAAAACTGTGGGCTGCGTAAACATTTTCGTGAGCGAAGGTGCCTGTGTCGACGAAATTGTCGCCGAGATGGAATCACAGGGTGAAACGGTTGCCCGTGATGCCTTTGGCCATGTCAAGCTCGATTTGATTAATGCGGGGGAATGGTTTAAGTCGCAATTTACTAGGAAGATTGGGGCTGAAAAAACATTGGTTCAAAAAAGCGGATATTTTGCCCGCTCTGCCCCCTCAAACCTTTTCGACATTGCTTTGATCAATGATAGTGCCGAAATGGCTGTAAAATGTGCCCTCGCAGGGGAGTCTGGCGTCATCGGACTCGACGAGGACCATAACGACCAAATGAGCTGCATAGATTTTCAAAGAATAAAAGGAGGGAAACCCTTCGATGTTGCTAAAAATTCTGAATTTGTTAATTTGCTAAAACAAATAGGTCAAATATAGGCATGTTTTCGGATGAAATGTAATGTTTGTTTAATTATTTGCCTGGTGTGCGCGTTTTGCACGGCGGATGCTGCTGCATTTCCAACCCACAGGCGGCTTAAATCTGGCTACCCCGGCGATGATCCTCAAATATATTCCCACCAAGGGAATAGTAGCATGGGGTTTAGGTCGCTATCGAAAAAGTTCAAGGTATCAAAATTTCATAGGGACCTGCATTCCTTGAAAAGACGTGACCGACGGATAACCATGCAAAGCCTTAATAAATACCAATATAGACGATCCCATTCGCAGAAGGTAGGAATTCCAACGGTGAGAACGGCATGGGAGGAATAGGTTTTATATGGCAACCCATGTCATCGAAAATTCTTCGAGTTTTACCAATGAAATGTCCCATATTTTTCATGGGCCAAAGATCATATTTGTCGTACCTACCTACGATGACATATGGTCTTTGAAAACAATTTTTTCGCAGAATGACAGCCAGCTCCATTCCATAAAATTTTATACGGCCCATGAATTTAGGAAATACCTGGCGGTGGAGTTTGACCTGCCAAAAAAAATCTGCCCCAATGGCATGGTCAGCCTTTGTTTCGATGAAGTAGCGGATGGGATGGCCGCTAGTGATCATGTGCAACGCACAATTATTGCAGATAAAAAGGCAACCCTCCAGGCATTCCATGAAACCCTGTGGTCGGGCATGCAACATGGAAACATACTAAATGGAGACCTGCATACATTCTTTAGGGACCTGAGGGAGGAAATTGCTGCCAATGATTTTATTTTGGAGCAGGACGTTGACAGATTATTACTAGAGTCCGCATCTTTTCTAACAACCCCCATGGATGGGCAGGTAATTTTCTATGGTTTTTCACCCTTTGCCAACGCCAAACTATTGATGGAGGTTGCTGCGAAATGCTATGCCCATGCGGATGTAATTACCTACGACTTCGGAGATGCGGAATTTGTTCACCTGTGGATAAATACCCTGGAAAAAATTTTTGGTGAAAGCGCATTTTACCCATGCAATGGGAACCATGATTGCGGAGAGAACATAAAATTTCAAGCCTACGATACGATATGTGATGAAGTCGAAACAACTTTTAATCAAATTCTACGACTTTTATCCCGGGACACTTCGGTGAAAATAGGCGTATGTTTCAAGGATAATCAAACCGTCCAACTGCCGATGCTAGTGGACAAACTGGAAGCAGCCGGCCTATCCTATTGCGACACCATCGGACATCCTAAAAGGTCAGCAAAACACGAAACAATTCTGTACCTGTGGGAGGATTGGCAAATTAGGAGAGATATACCAAGTTTTTGCAGATTTTGTGCAGAATTATCGGCGAATAACCTGGTCGAGGGGGAACAATTTGATAAAATTATTAGCGATTTGCCATCGCTCCAGGGGGATTGTTTGTCGGACAACTTCGACATTGTGTTGGAATTCGCCAACATAAAAAACATCCATTCATTTGACATTGTCGAGCCCTATGACATGCACGGAACGAAGTTTTCTTTTAAAAACTTTTGCCAAAAATTCACGGAGGCATTTGTCGATATTTTACCTCCGGAAGTGGTAGAATTTTTGACGGAACAATCGAATGGTCCTATCTCCGAAAGGATTTTTTTCAAAAGGAATTTGGTCAAATATTTTGTGGCATCGGTTGTTTCCAAAAGCCAAGATTACACATTGAACCCCCAGGCAAATGTCGTCCTCATCAACATAAATTCCGCCTACAAACAAGATTTTACGGATATGTTTATCGTCGGGATGACCGCCGGGAATTTTGATTTTTCCGAAGAAAATTACTGGCTTTCCGCCGCCGTGATTGATGGGATCAATAGCCGCACAACGATCCGCCTAAAATCCGGTGATCCCGCCGTTGAACATTCCCATAACCATTTGCTAACTTCTCAGGAAAAGAAGTACTTGCAGCGAACCATATTTGAAATCCTGTGCAAAAAATGTAAACTAACATTGTCCTATGCCACGAAAAATTATTTCGGCGATAGCGTTGGGCAGGAACCGGCAAAAATTTTTACCGAAATATTCCACCTATCCCAGAAGGAATTTTATTCGAAGGATCGAGAGGCCCTGCTGCTCAAATCCATTCCTGACACCTTGGTCCACTTTTCAGATGATGGCCTTTGCAGCGAAGACATGGAAAGCATAGAAAAATGTGCAATTTCCTATGCGACGAGGCATGATCTATCCCAGGGCATAC
>JAIRMM010000026.1 GCA_031258695.1 Puniceicoccales bacterium | reverse complement strand
CGGATAAGGATAAAATGTCGAAATTCGGCCCGAGTGAATTTTCCCCGGAAGAGACCAAAGCATTGGCGGATAAATTGTCAGACTATGATTTATTGAGCAGAGATTCGCTGGCAAAGCTGATTAAACAAGGGAAACTACCATCTCTCGCTGCAGGGGCTGAGATTGCAGGGACGACAGGGACTCAAAGTGTTGATGGTGCTACTACCAAGTCGTTAACTTCAGAACAAAGCAACTACATGTCTATCATTAGGAAGCAACTGCTTGCTGGTGGCTACAATGGAGATTTTGTCCAAGCAATTTGTTCAGCCATGGAAAAAATGTATACCGAAAGTTTCACATTTGAGGGGGAAACTTTCGAATCATTTAACGATTTTTTAGATGCTAAGCTTCCTGAAACAATAAAATCAGCCGGAGGAGTTTCATACGCGAATGTCGAAAAAAGGAAAGACAATTATGGTACATTTTCTGAAGAAGTCGATGGGATGGTGAAGTATGGTGAGTGGGGAGCATACCCGACTTCCGACTCAAAAGCCGTCCATCAAATGGTAACGGACGAAGATTCCATCAAATTGCGAAAAACCCTTACCGTAGCCCGTGCGGCTTATTTTGAAAATCACGGTGCAGACTTTAGCCTTATTCAAGGATGGTTATTGGGTCAGCTGTTTAGTTCGTGGTCCAAAGGACCAACAAGTGTAAAAATATTGCTCATTCAGAATAAGAAATGTAGGACAGATGTACAGGACTGTGTTTATCTTGATCCATATGAGGAAGATTATATTCTCTCCAAAATGCAAGTGCAACCATCCGATAAATTCAGAAAAAGTTTAGTTCTGCAGAAAGCTTTTACTGCGATTGCGTTGTCAAAAATAGAAGCCCCTGGGGTTATTGATAGTGAAAAT
This sequence comes from Puniceicoccales bacterium, assembly GCA_031258695.1. Classification (GTDB taxonomy): domain Bacteria; phylum Verrucomicrobiota; class Verrucomicrobiia; order Opitutales; family JAIRKQ01; genus JAIRKQ01. The sequence continues at coordinate 20,615 of JAIRMM010000026.1, read as the reverse complement.
GCTACCATAAAATTACGACGTGGGTTGATTTTGTCTAAAAACTTTCGCAAACGTAATGGATTGCAAGGAGTGGCGGCAGAAGATATGGTAGGCAGAGAATTTACAGAAGCGAAAAATGGTATTGCAGATTCAACGGCATTGGGAACTCCATCACCCACATTCTGCTTTACGAGTACTTATGGAATGTATCGAAATTCTCCAAAGGTAGTAGTAGAATACGAGATGCCGATTTGCGATGTTCATGCGGCTTTCATGTTCGAAGAAAAACTGCAAGCGATAGGCAATGAATTTATGAAATGGCAGCATGAAGTTATTTGCGATTTAGTAGATAAAAAGGCTAAGATTATTTATGTAGACCTCATAAAAAATGAACACGCACAGGAGTTATGACTATGATAAAGAAGAGCATTAAGAAGAACATTAATACCCGTACTTTGCCGATTATTATCGTAGGTGTTGATGACTATCGTGGAGCAGTTGACCTGCAAATTGGCGATAACTTTGCATCGATTACGGAGCCCAAATTACACTTTTTAAATAAAGGATTGGTTTATATTGAGACAAATGGCCATTCGACGGCTTCCTGGGAAGATATTCTCCCGGAAAGAGTAATTGGTGGAACAGTGTTTCGTGGTTTTTCCGATGATCCACGATTGGTCCAAATTGGATTTGACGTGTTGGGTGGCGAATTTTCCCAATCTTCAGTTGGGCACACAATCCCTCCATGCAGTTAGTGAGGTTTTTGTACCGTGAAATGCACCGCATGGTCGAGCATTCCCGGTGATCGTGGGCGAAGTGAAACACACGTTCCTATCCTAAATACGTTCGTTAAACCTTCAGCCGTCGATGGTAGTGCGGCCACGCTGCCGTGCGGAACTAGACGTGTTTATGCCCCGAGGGTTCGCAATGGAATTTGAGGGTTGTTTGTTTGTAAAATTTCATCGTTTCGTCTTTACAGCAAAATTAAAAATAGAAGCCGAAGCCCAACGGCAATTTGGATGTCGCTATATACGTGTGGGGGTGTCGAAATACAGATTATTTTCTTCCAATTCAGGCCATGATGAGAACATTGACATCGATACCCTACAGGCCTTCAATCTGAATGCTATGGAACCCGGGAAGGCATACCCCATCGGCGACCCCAATTTTGGTGATAATGATAAGACACAGGATATTCCCCGCCTGGCGGTCAGAAGAGTGGATGGTACCCCTCCGACCTATGAAATAGGAACCTTGCGGAAATTCGAATTCGGAGGGGATGTCATGTCAGAAATTAAGATTTCTAGAACCGGTATCAAGAAACACGATGCAACATTTTGGGAGCGATTTAGGCCCTAAAAAACCTCCATCGCCCGCTCTCCCCTATTTTCTCTAACTCTATGGGGACTGGGCCTCGTGTGAATTGTTTTCCATCGCCCCATCGTTTCTATGGTACTCGGATAGTGTTCAAAATTTTTGCAGCGAGGATTTCACTCGATATCCCTTCGGATTCCGCCAGATAGGAAGTGACTATTCTATGACGCAGGACGTCGATTCCTATGGTTTTCACATCCTGTGGAGTGACATAGCCTCGGCCCTGTAAAAATGCCCATGCCCTAGCCGCCAAGGCCAGGGCGATCGTGGCCCGTGGAGATGCTCCGATTTGGACAAACTGATCGATCTCAAGTTTATAGTCGCTGGGCTTTCGCGTCGCAGAAACTATGTCCACCATATATTCTTTGACTTTTTCATCGATAAAAATTTCATCGACCACCTTGCGGGAATTTAAAATTTGATCCATGGATACAACCGCATTTATTACATTTTTTTTACTAATTTTTGCCGCTGAATCCAAAATTTTTATCTCCTCTAACCTACTCGGGTATTCGATTTTCAATTTCAATAAAAACCTGTCGACTTGCGATTCCGGCAGGGGATATGTTCCCTCATATTCGATCGGATTTTCGGTGGCAAATACCATGAATAGTTCCGGCAGTTTGTTGGTCTCACCGCCAATTGTCACCTGCAACTCCTGCATACCTTCCAGCAAAGCACTTTGTACCTTGGCCGGTGCACGATTGATTTCGTCGGCAAGAACCAAATTGGCAAAAATTGGACCTTTTTTGGTATAAAACTCGCCGGTCTTCTGATTATAAATTTGTGTACCAACTATGTCGGCCGGCAACATGTCAGGGGTGAATTGAATCCTTTGGAATGATCCTCGTATCGCCGCTGCCAGGGATTTGATCGCCAGGGTTTTCCCCAGTCCTGGCACACCTTCCAACAAAATATGTCCTCCGGTGAGCAAACCCACTATCATCCGATCTATCATGTAGCGTTGGCCGATGATTAATCGACCAATCTCATCCCTCAGAACTGATATCCATGCCGAGGATTCCCGGACCACCATATTTATATCGACAATACCACTTGCCATACTCTGCCGCCCTAGTATTTACATAGTAATAAATTTTGCAATTGCTAAGTTGCAGACTTTTTTCGACGTATTTTTGAATTTCTTCACGGAATCAAGGGAAGAATGAATGATTTTAGCAGTCCCGTGGGAACTTTGGAAAAGGTCTATCCTTGTAAAGAAAGATGCTATCGGTATAAACCCGCCAATGAATTTGAGAAAAATTGTTGCTGGTGTAGGACTGCTGATCGAAGGTATTGGCGATGATGTATCGCGCGAGGGACTTCGGGATACGCCGCAGCGCGTGGCGGCGATGTGGCAAAAATTTTTCGAAGTAGAAGAAAATTCGGACGAAGAATTGCTAAAACAAACGTTTGTCGCAGAAAATTATGGCGGCTTTGTTATTGTAAAAAATATTCAATTTTCATCATTTTGTGAGCACCACCTACTCCCATTTTTTGGCAGTGTTTCCATTGCCTACATTCCCCAAAATGGTACGGTCGCAGGATTGAGCAAGCTAGTACGCATCGTCGACAAGTATGCAAAATGTTTGCAATTGCAAGAACGCCTGACCCAGCAAATTCTCGAAGCAATTGGGAAGAACACCGCCAACGATGGGGTCTTGGTAATTATTTCTGGCCAACACATGTGCATGACCGCACGCGGAGTCATGCAGCCGGGAAGCAAGACGATAACCCGTGCAGTTTCTGGAAAATTTTCATCGGAAAAATTACTTGCCATGGAAGCCCAACAGTTAATCTTTGAAACAAGTGGGGAAAAGTTTTAGTCAAATTACTCTACCGTGTATCATGGGGATTCTAAATGTTACGCCCAATTCGTTTTCGGACGGTGGTAGATTTTTTGATGGAGATGATGGGGAACAGCTCCCGGAAGCCGTAGCAACGCAACCAAAAGCCATACAACATCTCTACGAACTCGTCGATGGAGGAGGAACAATCATCGACATTGGGGGAGAATCAACAAACCCCAAAGCGATCGAAATCGATGGAGAGACCGAATGGAAACGCATTGGCAATGTTTTAGACGCCGCCACGGCCATTGGCAACGTATCAATTTCCGTTGACACATACCACGTCGAGGTTGCACGGAAGGCACTTGAACTTGGGGTAAACATAATAAACGACGTTTGCTGCACATGGCATTTTCGCGAAATGGCAACCGTTGTCAAAGATTTTGATGCCCATCTAATCGTCACCCATAATGCACGGAATGATAAAAACTTTTTGCAAACACAGGACCCTATCGGCAAAATAATTTCAGAATTTGAAAAGATTTTAGATGAGGCAATCCGCATAAACTTTGATGTGAAACGTATTATTTTCGACCCGGGAATAGGTTTCGGAAAAACGCCCCAGCAGAATTTGGAAATTTTTAGGACAATTGGTAAAATATGTTCAAAATTTTCAAACCCCATCCTCTGCGCCACATCGAAAAAATCTTTTCTGGCTGCGGCTGTAAATGGTGACGATTGGGAAACATTGTCAATCGCTACCATGGCCACGACGATGGAAGGGTTCCGCCAGGGCTGCAAAATTTTTCGAGTCCATGGGGTGGCCGAAAATTTAGCAGTGTTAAAATTTGCACAAAAACTATATGAATGACAAAATTTTCATCGATGACATTGAGATATTTGCTAAACACGGAACCTCCGTTGGGGAAAAATTTAGGCTGCAGCGTTTCCTAATTTCAGCAAAAGCCCAATTCGATGCTACCCAAGCGAAAGACTCCGACATGATTTCCCACACCATCGATTATACGGAATTGCTGGGGACAATATTGGAAGCTGTCCAAGGTTCATCCTTTAATCTCCTGGAAAAGCTAGCCCAGCACATAGCAAACACGGTATTTCGGAAATTTCAGCAAATCACGCTGCTGGACATCGTGATTAAAAAATTTCCCGATTCTTTGGCGGATAGGAGTTTTTCAGGGCTGGGATTCTCATCGACATTTTTGCGCAATGGACAATGAAGCCTATTTATCCCTTGGAAGTAACCTTGGAGATCGTTTGGGGTTTTTGGCCCTTGCGCTATCAAAATTAAAGTGCGATGGCCTAAAAATTGAAAAATGTTCCAGTGTCTACGAAACGGAACCTCAAATTTTGGCAAACCAACCGAACTTTCTCAACTGCGTATTATTTGTCAAAACAGCGTTTAACGCGTTGCAGCTACTTAGGTTCTGCCAGGCCATCGAATGTGCCATTGGTAAAAATAAAACCATCGAGTTTGGACCAAGGAACATAGACATCGATCTCTTGACCTTCAATGGCGAAAAAATTTCAACGCCGGATTTAATAATTCCACATCCACGCATGCTCGACCGCAACTTTATCCTGGTGCCCCTGAAGGAAATCGTTCCCAATTTTGTCGTTGAAAATCGGCATGTTGGTCGGCTAATCGCAAAGTGTGCCGATCAAAAAGTAAAACTTTTTGCAGGCAAGGACGTTTTGGACATTTGAACATGGATTGTCCTTCGACCGCAAAAGTTTTGTCCCGAAAAAGGAAATTTTTTGTAAAAATCTCCCTTGAAAATCCCCCATTGGGTAAAATTTTAGTAAATTTATTGACGGGTTTACCGCTTTGAGTAAAATATATGCTGCAAATATATTTTCAACAAAGGTTAACAATGTCCGAATCAATTACACAAACGCTTGCGACAGCAAGATCAACGGGTACTGTAGCACCTCAAATAAGCCCGGAATCAGCCAATGACTTAATGAACCTAGTCAGGAAGCCTGAAAAAAGAAAACGGATTACCGCGAATGTAGTATCAGTCCAAAATCCCGATGGGACAGTGAGCCTGCAAGTGGATAACATAAAAAAGAAAAAATCTCTTTCGGACAGGGCAGTTACCACATTGCGTGCCACAGAAACGGGGGAAACCCTTGCAGCCCTTGGATCCGTCGCCTTTGGAATATACTCCATTGCTACGGGCAATGCCGCCCTGGGATATTCTTCCGTGGCTGGTGGAGCCGGTGTGTTGTGGAAGCTTGCAGAATCAAAAATCGTCGATTGGATGAAAAATAAATCATCCAAGGTCATATGAGCTTGCACATTTGTAAAAATGTATCATTATGACGATTTCAAGATCTTTAGGAAGGCATCTTGAGGAATGGAAACCCTGCCAATCTGTTTCATCCTTTCTTTGCCTTCCTTCTGCTTATCGAGCAATTTTCTTTTCCGAGAAATGTCTCCACCGTAGCACTTGGCCGTGACATCTTTCCGCAGAGCCCCGAGCGTTTCCCGGGCGACAACATTGCGTCCAATGGCAGCCTGTATCGCGACTTTGAAAAGTTGGCGGGGTAATGGTTCTTTTAATTTTTCACACATTTCACGGCCCGGGATGTTGCTTTTGTCCGGTGAACAATGGATGAAAATGCATCGACCGAATCCCCATTGACAAGGATGTCCAAACGCACAAGGTCGGACTGGATATATTCTCCGAAGTCGTAATCCATGGAAACATAGCCCCGTGTGATACTTTTCAGCCTATCGTTAAAATTTATCAAGATGCCATTCAGGGGGAGATTGCAGGATAGAATCACTTTGTTGGCATCCAATGTTTCGGTCCCATTACATTCTCCACGTTTTTCGCTGATTAGTGCAAGAATGTCCCCAATCGATGCGTTGGGAATGTGAATCTTTGCACATATGGTCGGCTCATGAATTTCGGAAATATGCGATGGGTCAGGCAATTTTAGAGGATTATCAACCTCTATCCAACTGCCATCCGTTAGCTTTACCATATAAACAACGCTTGGATAGGTGGAAATGATGTCCAAATCATATTCGCGCCGCAAACGTTCCTGGATAATATCCATGTGCAGCAGACCGAGAAAACCACAGCGAAATCCAAAACCTAGGGCGATGGAACTTTCCGATTGATAGACGAGGGAAGCATCATTCAACTGCAATTTTGCCAGGCTGGATTTCAATTTTTCAAAATCATTGGTATCGATGGGGTATATGCCACTAAACACCATTGGGCGAACATCTTTGTAGCCGGGAAGCATCTCCTTGGCTGGATCATTTGCCAGGGTTATGGTGTCACCGATTTTAACCTCCGAAACATTTCTGATGTTGGCAATGATATATCCTATCTGGCCCTCGCTGAGAATGTCCATCGGCCGCATTTTGGGACAAAAACATCCGACCTCTTTGACCACATTACTCATCCCGGTACGCATCATGTAAATAGTATCACCCACCCTCAAAGATCCTGAAAATATCCTAACATGGCAAATCACCCCCTTGTATGGGTCGAAGATGGAATCAAAAATCAGTGCACGGGTTTGGGAAATCTTCTGGGCCGGAGGAGCCGGAATTCTATCGACTATTGCGTTTAGGATGTCGTCGATGCCGATGTCCGACTTCGCGCTCGCCAGAAGAGCTTCCTCCCTGGGAATGGTCAAAACATCTTCCAGCTGGTGCATAACATCTTCCACGTGCGCTCCCGGCAGATCTATCTTGTTAATCACCGGAATGATAGCTAATCCATGGGCCATCGCCAGGTTTGCATTGGCAACGGTTTGTGCCTCAATGCCCTGGGATGCGTCGACCAACAGCAGGGCTCCTTCGCAGGCTGCCAAACTCCTCGAAACCTCGTAGGAAAAATCCACATGGCCAGGCGTATCATTAAGGTTCAGGAGAAAATTTCCCTTGGTCGGGTGATCATATCTCATTGAAACCGGGTGATTTTTTATCGTTATGCCCCGCTCACGCTCCAGATCCATGGAATCCAACAACTGATCCTGCATCTCCCGCCTAACAACCGTATTCGTATGCTCCAGCAACCGGTCGGAGAGTGTGGTTTTACCGTGGTCAACGTGGGCAATGATGCAAAAATTCCTTATTTTGTTTACCGGATCCATGGAGTTCTATGGCTCACAAAATTGACAAAAGGACGTATTTTGTAAAGCAGATATGATGGAGATCTCCCATTTCCAATCCATGTGGATCAGTTTGGCACATTCATGTCTTCATCCACATTTTCCGCTAAAACTGTTCCTCCGGAAACGTGAACAATTTTCTTAATTTCTTCCTCCAACAATTTTGCCGTGTCGGGATTGTTTTTAAGATATTGCTTTGCGGCTTCGCGGCCCTGGCCAATGAGTTTGCCGTTGTGGGCGATCCAAGCACCCTTCTTTTCCAAAATTTTATGCTCAAGGCCCAGGTCTATGATTGAACCAGTTTTTGAAATTCCTTCGTCGAACATTATGTCGAATTCACATTCAGTGAACGGCGCAGCCACTTTATTTTTTACAATTTTGACCCGTGTTCTGTTCCCCGTAACTTTCCCGGAATTCTCTTTTATTTGTCCCGTCCTGCGAATGTCGAGCCTAACGGAAGAAAAGAATTTTAATGCTCTACCTCCCGGAGTCGTTTCCGGATTGCCAAACATCACCCCAATTTTTTCCCGAATTTGATTTGTAAATAAGCACACACACTTGGACTTGCTGATGGCGGATGTCAATCGACGCATGGCTTGACTCATCATCCTGGCTTGGGATCCAACCGTTATGTCTCCCATTTGGCCATCGAGTTCTGCTTTGCTTATTAGGGCGGCGACGGAATCGACAACGACGACGTCGACGGCTCCAGATCGAATTAGTGTTTCCGTTATATTTAGTGCATCCTCCCCATTTTCGGGTTGTGCCACCATAAGGCTATCCAAATCAACACCCACAACCTTGGCGTATCTTGGGTCGAGCGCATGCTCCACGTCGATGAACACGGCATTTCCGCCTCCCCTTTGGGCTTCCGCTATGAGACTTAGACAAAATGTCGTTTTACCCGAAGATTCCGGACCAAAGATTTCACAAATCCTGCCCCGGGGAAGCCCTCCCACTCCGAGGGCCAAATCGAGGGCGAGAGATCCCGTGGAGATAACGGAAACATCCATTTTTTTCGCATTTCCCAGCTTCATGATGGAGCCTTCCCCGAACTGCTTATTTATTGCAGCCATAGCCTGTTCAAGTGTGTTCGGATCTCTCGGGTCCTTTGCATCGGTTTTCATGGCCAAGATGGATAACATTGAAAATTAAACAAGCAAGCACCATTTTTTTATGGTTTTTAGATGAAAACAATTTAATATGAAAGCAATGAGTGCTTTACTTTTTGACAGGCAAGATTTTGGTAAATTATTTATCCGGTTGGTTTTTGGTATAGTCCTAGCGGCTAAGGGTATCATGTTTTGCATGGAGGGACAATCCTCCCTGATTCTGTTGGGGAGTATTTTGAGCGTAACCGGTGTCACATCGTTGCCATTGTGCCTGGGATGGATAGTTGCCGTATGCCACATTGTATGTGGCATAATGGTAGCCCTTGGAGCATTTTTTAAAACGAGCACATTTTTATTTGGGACATTTTTCCTATTGGAAGCGGCTCTCAAGTATCAGATGGGGAGTAACCTGGTCGGGGAAATAGCCTATCTCGTAATGTTGGCGGCTGCAATGTACGGATTTATGTTCATCGGTTCGGGGGCATATACCGTACAAAAGCAATGATGTCCCACGGTTAATCGCAATAAAAAAAATATCATGTGTAACTTGCCCATAACATCAATTCTGGGGGAAGCATTGGCTACGCCTACCCAAATAAGTGTCGCATCGATGGTGGTACGCACCGCCATATTCCTATCTTTGCTGGCCTTGGGTGGCTATTTCTTCGTTCAATTCCATAGGCGTGGATATTTTTGTAATTATAAAGGTCCGTCAAAGGCCAGTGGCGACGAAATTAAGGTCGTTGCCATACGCATCCTAAGTGGCAGGAAATATCTGACGGTCATCGAACATTACGGCAAACGTTTCCTGTTGGCCTTGACCAACGACAAAATCGAAAAGCTGTCCGAATGGAATCTGGAAATCCCACCACCATCGAAAACGAAAGTTGATAGCAAGAGACCCTAAACCTCTGTGGCAGGTGTTGAATGTTAGAAATTGGCGAGTTGATCCAAAACACTTAGGGCATATATGGCAGCGGTTTCCGATCGCAGGACGTTGGGATGTGTCAGCCTACATTCAATGAAACCATGCCCCATTAGATAGGCATATTCGGATGGGGAAAAATCTCCCTCGGGACCTATGGCCATACAAATATTCGACTTCGGAGGATGGGGTGAAAGGACCTTTTTTATCGGTTGAGAATTTTCTTTCAATCCGCCGAAAAGTTTTGTACCAAATGGCAACAGGTTGATGGATTCAAGCTTTTCAAAATATGAAATTTTTGGAAGAAATGGGTTTCCGGATTGCTTGCATGCTTCAATGGCAATTTGATTCCAACGGAGCAATTTATTACCCATTTTCCCCTTCAGTTTACATTCCGTATTCCGTGTCTCAAAAAATATTATTTCCGCCACTCCTATGGCCGTTGCTTCACGCACAATGTAGTCATTGTTGCTGTTTTTTAGTAGGGCCTGGAGAAGGGTTATCGGATGGGCGGGGTGCTCAAATTTGTCCATTCTTTCAATTCTAATTTGTGCACATTTTCCATCTGCCACGGTCAGTGTGCCGTAGGCGTGGAATCCCTTGCCGTTCAACACGGCAATCGTTGATCCAATTCGGGCGTGCATGACATTGCACAGGTGGTGGCTTTCGGGGGGCGAAAGTTCCAATAGCCCAATTCCCATATCATACCCATGGAAACATTTATGCATAAATATTTTATTTGCCAAGTTTGTGCGAAATATTTTGCTCACTTCAACAATTTGCAAATACGCAATATGAAAAACAATGACAATGGCCTAGGCGAAGCGTTTCAATCGGCGGAATTGAGCGATCGGACATGGCTGTTTTTTCAAAAAAATTCCAGAACAGTTTTGACCGTCACGGCAATTGTGATTGCGGTTGCGGCGATGCTTTGTTTCCAAAAACTATGGTCAACCCATGAAATTTCCAATATGGAAAAGGCATACGCCTCCCTCAAAACCAGGGAAGACAGAACACATTTCATCAAAAAATATAAAAAGTACCCATTGGCAGGAGCGGTATCATTGCTCCTCGGCGATGAGTATTTGGAAGGTTTGGAATACGAGTCCGCCAAGGCAGCGTATAAAAACGCTGGGACAATTTTAAAACATCACCTATTGTTTCCGCGTGCCGTAATCGGTCAGGCCATGGCGGAATACAAATCAAATAACACCACAGGTGCTGAAAAACTTTTAAATTCCGTAATTTATAATAAAAAATTCGATGAAGTTTTCAGAGGAAATGCGGCCTATGCCCTGGCAAATATTCTGAAAAACGAACGGAAGTTTGAGCAGTTGAATTCCCTGGTGGAGGATGTAAACAACATCGACCTAAACCGAGAATTTATTGATATCATCCACAAAGTTCCCGGGGAAAATTAGGGAATGGATAATCCGAATAAAAATATTGCATGGACAGTTTTTCTCCTAAGTATGGTGACTTTGTTGTTTGAATCTGCATTCAAGACGGCGCGATAGCCAAGTGGTAAGGCCGAGGTCTGCAAAACCTTTATCATCGGTTCGATTCCGATTCGCGCCTCCAAGACGCAAAGTCGCACAAACACAGGCCTGGTAGACGATATGTAAATGTAAAAGGAAGCCCGGGAAAAGACTCATTCGCCCGATATTTACCCAAAAAACAATGCCGATGATGGGATGAATGGGGTAATGATAGACACGGGAAAGTTTTTTACCCATTAATATTTGAATTCCGCCCACCGGGAATTCGGATTGAAACTTTTGTAAAACTTTAACTCTGCAAAATTTAAAAAATGATTGCCTATTTTGGTTTTAGCAACAGGTTTTGGAAAAAATTTAAGTTTTATGGAAGAATTACGTGGGAGCATTTTGATTTTACAGATTGGGAAACCGACGGCAGTTACAAATGTAGTTTTGGCTGCACTAATCAAGAGGGCATTGAATTTCGACTGCGTCGAAGAAATTTATGGGTGCATGGGTGGTATTTCCAAGTTGTTGAATGAACAATTTGTCGATTTGGCAGGGCAACAACAAAAAAACATAGCCAATCTCGTTGGGACCCCGGGGGCAGCATTGAAATCTATTTCTTGCGACAGCACGGAAGTAGGAAAAGTAATAGAAGTTTTGCAAAAAAATAACATCCGTTACCTATTTATCATAGGCGATGAGTCATCCATTGGAATCTGCAAGGAGATCAACGGATTTGTTCAAGAAAGCAGCTATGAGATGCGCGTTATGTTTATTCCCACATCCGACCACAATAGGCTACAGTTGACGGACCATTGTTTGGGGTATGGGTCCATGGCAAAACATTTGGCCCTAATGGCTAAAAGTGTCATCACCAATGTCCAATCCACGCAAACGAGTGGAGCAATAACCATATTAGAACTAAAGGGATGTGACGACGAATGGCTGATTAGTAGCTTGGCATTGGCTCGACTGCGCAAGGACAGTTCCGATGCTCCACACTTGCTCATTCTTTCAAATTTTGACGAGGGGACATTTGTGAAGAATGTTCACCAAACCATACGCAACGTTGGAAATTGTGTGATTGTTCTCGGGGACAAGCTGATGCATTCCAAAAAAGAAAATCCTGCCCTCCAGTGTGGTGTAGCGGAGTACATAAAATTTATTTCCAAGGCTAATTTTGACGTACAGATAGATTTAATTTCTTTGCACGACTGGGAATTGACAGCCTGCATGACGCTATCGGAAATAGATGTCATAGAATCCGAACTGTGCGTTCAAAAAGCACTGGACCTTGCCATAACCGGTGGGATAAGCGGCAAAATGATTACACTGCTGCGCACCGATGGAACTAAGTATTCTGCGGAAGCAAATTGCGTAGATTTTGAAAATATTTCCGATAGGAAAAAGGAATTTCCAGAATCATGGTATATCTATGAAAACATGGCATTGGATATTTCATTTTTCAAATACGCAATGCCATTAATTGCCGGTGAAGTTAGATGTGCCTATGAAGGTGGATTGCCAAGTTTTGCCAGGCTAAAGTAAGTTCAAAGAACTATCACTGATGTAGGCTGCAAATGCAATCATTGCTGCGTTATCACCGCTGTGGTGGCGTAAGGGAAGGACAAGTTTTTTGTTAGATATCGTTGCAAGGGTTGCCATTCTTTTTCGCAGGATATCGTTGTTGGAAACGCCTCCGCTAATGCCAATACTTTTATAGGAATGTTGCTCGAGGGCATGGGAAACCTTGGTTGCCAGTGTATCGACGATGGCTTCCTGGTACGAAGCGCAGATATCGTCGATGTGGGGAACAAAACTTCCTTCGAATTTTTCCAGGAAATATCTCAGACTTGTTTTCAACCCTGAAAAGCTAAACTTCATGTCCGATCTACTCGAAAATGCACGGGGAAATTGGTATTTTTTGGGGTTCCCAGAACTTGCCAGCTTTTCGATCAAATTTCCACCCGGGTATGGTAATCCTAGCAACCTTGCGCCCTTGTCGAAGGCTTCCCCCGCCGCATCGTCCTGGGTTTCTGCGACCGTTTCCATGGTAAGATTTTCCGATATTTTGAACAAAACCGTATTACCCCCCGAGACCAGTAGGCCAAGGTGGGGAAGATATTCCCTAAAATTGGAGGGAAACGATTGCGGGTCCCGGGCGTGGACGGGTATGAATGGGGAAAATAGGTGTCCATGCAAATGATTAACTTCCCTAACCGGCAGATGCAGCATAAGGGCCAATGCCCTCGCCACCGCCAGTCCAATGTTGAGACATCCTGGAAGCCCCGGTTCTTTGGTCACGGCAATTAATTTTGCCCCCGCTACTCCAAAATTTTTCAAATCTTTGAGCAGTGGAACGAAATTTTTAACGTGTTCCCGGGAAGCGAGTTCGGGGACAACGCCACCGTATTCGGCATGCAATTTTACCTGGGATGAAATTTTTTCAAAGACGACACCAATCTTTTCATCGAATAGGGCAACGGCTGATTCATCGCACGAGCTTTCTATGCCAATTATCATAAATTTTTCTGGATTGTTAAAAAGTTCTTGTCAATGTCGATTTTATATGCAGCGTCCAGGTCAAATTAATCAGGTATCTAATAATGGCTGGATATGCGAATGGTTCGTAGTCTAGCTAAACGGAGAAAAGTATGAGAACTTCAGCGGAGGAATTATTTGAAGCGGGTGTCCACCTCGGACACCAGAAAAAGCGTTGGAACCCCAAAACCCGTCCATATATCTTTGACCACCGTAATGGGATAACAATTATTAATCTTGTAAAGACGTGTGAACAGATAGAAAAAGCAGGGGAGATGGCCAAAAATATCGTCGCCGGAGGGGGTGACATTTGGTTCATTGGAACTAAGAAACAGGCACGGGATATTACGAAAGAGGGGGCGACCTCCGTGGACATGCCATTTTGCATAAATCGGTGGCTGGGAGGTACTCTGACGAATTTTCAAACGATAGAATGCAGTTTGAACAAATATAAAAAATTTTTGACCATGGAAGAAAGTGGTGAATTGGCTAAAATGCACAAAAAGGAAGCGGCGGCCGTTCGGCGTAAAATGAACCGCATGCACGCTAGTTTTGAAGGATTGATGCAGATCGAAGAACCCCCGGCAGCTCTATTTATTGCTGACATAATGCACGAACACATTGCCGTAGCGGAAGCAAAAAAAGTTGGCATTCCCGTATTTGCCATTGTCGATACAAATTCGGATCCCACCCTTGTCGATTACCCAATCATGTGCAACGATGATTCTGCCAAAGCGATGAGAATGATATTGGGGTTATTCCTGGAAGGTGTTCAGGAAGGTATTGCTCTCAGGGGAGAGCGCAGGTCATCGAAGAAAAAACTACTGTCTACGGACGACATGATAAAGATTGTTCCCGAAGTTTCCATGTCGAAGGAAATCGTCGACGAAATATCAACGAATTTATTGGCAGAGACTTTGGAAGTTGACAACGAAAATGCAAACTAAGGAAGATTGACATGGTAGAGATTAGTGCAAAAATGGTAAATGATTTGCGCCAACGGTCCGGCGCAGGTATGATGGAGTGCAAGAAAGCCTTGGTAGAGACCCAGGGAGATGTGGAAAAAGCGATAGTCCTCCTGAAAAAGCGGGGTATTATAAATGCCGCTAAAAAGTCAGGGAGGGAAGCCGTGGAGGGAACCGTTCAATCTTACATTCACAGCGGTGGCCGCATAGGAGTTTTACTGGAACTTAACTGTGAAACTGATTTCGTTGCAAAGAATGAAACATTTCAGCAACTCGCAAAGGACATTTGCATGCACATTGCGGCGATGTCGCCCATCTATGTTTCGGCCAGTGACATTCCTCCGGAAGTCGAAGCAAAGGAACGTTCCATTGCAGCTGAACAGTGTGCTGGTAAACCGGCCAATGCCGCGGAGAAAATTATCGCAGGGAAATTGGCCAAATGGCATGGTGAAGTATGTTTGCTGGATCAACCATTCGTAAAGGTCCAGGAAATTTCAGTGGGAGCATACATTGCCCAATCCGTAGCCACCATAGGCGAAAACATCAAGGTTGGTCGATTTGTCCGCTACCAAATCGGGTAGTTGGCAAATTTTTAGTTTCGTGGTGAAAATTTCTTCTTTTGGCATATTTCCATTACTCCGTGTCCGTTGATTTGTGGGCAAGAAAGCGAATGTCAGAAATTTGTGCGCAATTGGGAAACTGGTGGAGGTTGTCTAAAATTTTTAGTTTTTGAATTTGCAATTCGGAACGAATTATTGCATTGAAACTGTGAATGACCAGGGTATCATTGTTCAGAATTTTTACAGGGCAACAGCGCTTGGCCATATCCTCCCCCACGATGGATGGCCAGTTTTGATGGATAATTTGCTGGGGCGTTATTTTTACCACGTTGAACTTTTTCAATAGGATGGATATGGATGTGCCGACGGGTTTAGCTTTTTTTAGGCACGAGATGCTTTCTTCCGGAGGTAATCCCCGGAATGCGGCAATCAAATTACGAATTTTACGGCCAAAAGTTTTCTTCGTCACCATGTCAGTCCAATAAAGATTCTAGATTTTTTAGAAAAAAATTGGTCATTGCGATATTGTCAACACCGGTCTTGATGAAGTCATTGAATAGCTCACTTTTAGATGCTTGGATCGCCCGCATACGTTCCTCAATGGATTCTTCCGTGATTAGACGGTAGACGGTGGTAATATTTTTTTGACCAATTCTGTGAATCCGTGCTATTGCCTGTTCTTCAACGGCTGGATTCCACCATGGTTCCATCAGAAAAGCATATTCTGCCGCATGGAGGGTTAGTCCAACACCACCGGCCTTTAAACTAATCAGCATGATCGCACTCCCTTTGATATTTTGAAAGGAGTCCACCAGTGTTTTACGATTGGAAGTTAACCCCGTTAGAGAGTATATTTTTATCTCCGGCATATTCTCCATGAGTCTATTTTTTATTTCTTTCAAAAATTCCAAAAATTGGCTAAACACGAGGACTTTTTTTCCCTCCGCTACTATTGTTTCCAGTTTCAACATCAGGATGTCGATTTTTTGCGACTCCCGGGAATTGTTGTGGCGCAAAGCTTCCGGGAGGATAAATTGTGAACATGCCGCTTGCCGTAAACGGGTGATGGCTGTCAAAATATTCAAACGCATTTTTGAATCGGATGTATCGAGGTTCGTCAACTTGGAGCGCAAATTATCCCTGATGGCATTGTAGGCAAATCTCTGGGCATGACTCATTTTACAGGTAATCTCAATTTCGTTGCATTTTGGTAGTTCGATGGCGACGGATTGTTTGGTTCGTCTAATGGTAAACGTTGCAATTTGTTTCTGAAAATTTTGGCGAAAATCCAGCTGACCGATGCTCTCTTGAAACTGTTTATAGCCACAGAAAAATCCTGGCATTAGGAACTTGAATATGCTCCAAATGTCCATCAGGTTATTTTCGATCGGTGTGCCGGTAATGGCTATCCTAAACCGGCCATTGACATTGCAACAGGCCAGCATCGTTTTGGAACGTGGATTTTTGACATATTGTGCTTCATCCAGAATAAGGTAGTCAAAGGATAATTTCCGCAATTCCACATTCATTTTATGTACCTGGGCATAGCTGCACAGCAAAAAATCAGGCCTGTTGGAAAAATTGTAGTATTTGTCAACGACAGCAAAATCCCTATCGGGAAAGAATTTCTCTATCTCCTTTTGCCAAACGGAAACTACGCTTGCAGGACAAACCACCAGCGAATGTTTGTTCTCCCCATTGGCCCCGATCAGAGACAATACCTGGGCAGTTTTTCCAAGCCCCATTTCGTCGGCAAGTAAACAGTGACATCCCGCATCTAAAATTGCCTGCATCGCGTAGACGCCATCCCGTTGGTAGTTTTTCAAAAATTCAGGCAACCTAAACTTTACGCTACCCACGTCAATGTGCGTAATTTTGCACCCCGATGTATCGACTCGGATGTGGTGTTGGTTGAGCAATACGTACAGGATGTATTTGCGTAATTTGACCCCGTGGTCACTGCAAAATACATGGCGGATGACAGAAATTTGATTGGCGGTTAGGGCAACGGCCCCTACCTTTTCCACAAAAATTAGGCGACCATTTGCCTTTAGCAGGTCAGGCATCTTTTGAGGATCAATCAACCCATATTCGGTCTCAATAACCCACCTAATCTCTATGTGCTCAGGGTCGATTTCATGGACTTTGGCACAAATATTTGGAAATATGGCCCCCCGCCTCAGAAGTAGCATTTCGGGAGAGAATTGGACATAAAAATATTTGTCCCAGACATTGAATTTATTGCCCATTAAGTCGACGGCATCCCTCAAATTTTTCGAACGATAATCCCGATTGGCTGCGCAGAATTCAAATTTTGCTTTTTTAGCATAAAACAGCAAACGCAGCAGGGACATCTTTTTAACGTTGCCCGAGATCACCGTGATGGAACTGCTGCTCTGCATGAAAATTGGTTTTTTTTCGGAATTGTCTAAAAATGCACGCATTACGACGTCGTTGTTACATATGCTGAATTTGACCAAAACATTTTTTTCAAATTTACTCTTCTTTATCTCCCCCACCTTTTCCATGACATCATCCATGGCAATTTCGTCCTTTGGGAAATCCATTGGAAGGACGGAATTATCTTCCAGGTCTACATTTTCTGAATCCACAAGCTTCGTGATCGCCATTAGGGCAGCGATGGTTACAATTTGGGAAGTAATTTTCAGTTTGTTTAACCTGTCGATCGAAGTCTCAAGATGTCCCACATGGTCAAATGCTATGTCAAAATTTATTATTTCTCCGTTAAAATATGCCCCGATTGTAGCTTCGTGTTCTTTCAAAACTATCCTCTTAATTGCCTGGGTGGCAAACACACCTTTGGCTATGGAACATGGACGACGCCCAAAATATTGTCCCATGTCAAATTGGGCCAACTTTTTCTTCCATGACGCAATGGACGACTTCGTAAATTCACACTCTGGAATATTGGGCAACATTATGACGGCCGTTGACAATAAATCGCCCCGGGGAATTTTGCAAGATAAGACGGCTATTTTTTACAAAATTTTTGCACCCCTTGTTTGCAACAGTAGATTTTTCAAATCATCGATGCCGCTTCCCGTCACACAGGATATTTCTATGATGTCAATTTTGTGGGTTCGTTTAAAAACTTTTATATTTTCCCGGGCAGATTCCACATCCATTTTATTGGCAACCACGATGTGCTCTTTATCCAGTAAATCCATATCATGGCATTTGAGTTCTTCCAGTAAAGTAGCGTAATCATCGGCCGGCGAGCGACCATCGGTGCCGGCCATGTCTACTAGGAACAGTAGGGAAGAGCACCGTTCAATGTGTTTCAAAAATCGTAGGCCCAATCCTCGGTTTTCATGGGCACCGCCAATGAGCCCCGGGATATCGGCGATAATTATTTTGCCGCCACTATTTTTATCGGCCATGACGCCAACGTGGACATGCAATGTTGTAAATGGATAGTTTGCAACCTTCGGGGTAGCATCGGTAAGCATCCCAATCAATGTGGATTTCCCGGCGTTTGGAAATCCAATGAGACCAACATCCGCCATGGTTTTTAGAATAAAATCAAAAATTCCTTCTTCCCCCGGTATTCCCGGCGTAGTATGTCGGGGAGCCTGGTTCGTCGACGATTTAAAATTTACGTTCCCCTTGCCCCCGGTACCTCCCTTCAGAATAATGGTTTCCTGGCCATGTTGCACCACTTCCGTGACAAAGTTTTTCGTATTTGCATCGACGATGACGGTACCCATGGGAACCTTCAGAAAACAATGCTTACCGTTCCTTCCATGCATTTCGCTTCCCATGCCATGCTTACCATTTTCAGCCTTTGCATGGGGAGTAAATCTATAGACGGATAGGTCGTTGATATTTTCGTCACCGACAAGGATTACATCTCCTCCATTACCACCATCTCCTCCGTTGGGTCCCCCTTTGGGGATGAACTTTTCTCGGCGAAAACTCAGACACCCATTTCCTCCATTTCCGGCCTTTAACCGCACATTATGAACCTCGTCGATGAACATTTATTTTCCCGTGAATAGCAAAGTTCCACTATGGGCATGGGTCATTTTTTTGTCAAAACTTTATTTGATACCACTTGGCCCTCAATTCTCTTGACTTCCCGTTTCTTTTCCAAAGAAATTAGAAGAAATAGGAAAGAAGGTTAGTTGTTAAAATTTCTCAGGTTGGGAACCAACGACTGTATGAGTTTTGCGAAAAAAATACAAATAGATACCTCCGTATCTGGCATATTAAAGATTATAATTCCACTAATTTTATCGTGTTTATCATCCAGTATGATGTTTTTAATAGATCGCTTTATTCTGATGCGATACTCCTTGGATGCGATGAATGCGGCCATGTTGGGTGGCAATTTGGCGGGGCTCTATGCGTTTCTTTTGATGGCAATCACAGGAACCACGGAGATTTTCGTTGGGCAGTGTAATGGGGCCGGCGAGTATGATAAAATTGCTGCCCCCGTTTGGCAGATGATATACTTGGTAATATTTACTGCGATCTTCTATGTTCCAATTGGGTATTTTTCGGACCATTTAAATCTGATTCCAGCGTATTATGCCAAGGATGGCATCGCATACCAACGGCTGCTTACATACTTTTGTTGGATGCCGGGACTAGCGGCCGCATTTACAGGTTTTTTCATCGGCCGTGGACAAACGAAAATTATCACAATAATCGTTGTCCTTGGCAATCTTATCAACGCTGTCCTGGATTATTTGTTGGTTTTCGGGGTCAAGGGCATTATTCCCAGCCTTGGATGTAAGGGGGCAGCGGAGGCAACAATCATTGCCGAAACCATACAAATTTTAATCCTTGCGGGGGGTTTTTGGAGCTCAAAAAACAGGCAACATTTCCATACGGCTAAAAACTATAAATTTGACAAAAAGCTATTTAAAAAATGTTTAACGGTTGGCCTACCAATGTCATTGGGACGAGGTGCCGAATTATTTGCATGGTATTTGGTATATGCCGCCCTGAGCCATGTGTCGAGGGATCTGGCAACGGCCCACGGAATCGCCACGACGGTCTACGTATTGATTGCTTTTATTTGTGACAGTTTGTCAAAAGGGACCGCCGCAATTTCCGCCAATTTTATAGGGAAAAAAGATTTGGCATCCATCGGCATGGTGCTCAAAAAATTAACCATTCTGACATTGATTTTGTGCTTTATTTTCATGTTTCCACTGCTTATTTCTCCCCGCATACTCTGTGGTATTCTCGGCACCATAAATGAAGATATCACGCACCTATATCCCACGCTGTCGATAATTTTTAAAATACAATTTATCAACATAGTGATAGAATCCCAATGCGCTATCTTTTGGGGCACGCTGATATCCGGTGGCGATACAAAATATATAAATGTTACCAACCTAATAGGCCTCTGGAGCTTCGTTGTCCTTCCCGTTGCATTGTTATACGCATTTAATAGGCTGAATTCTGCAATAATTGTGCATTTGCTATCCACCTGCTGGATATCCTTCTGCCTGCTGCTAGTGTATAGGCGCTATAAAAGTTTGAAATGGTATAAAAGTGTCATCTACTAGGGGCAAGGCCGCGAAAAAGGAACAAAAAGATTGATAGGAAAGAAAAAAACGATGGCAGGGAATACTTTTAAAACGCGAATGGCGAAATTAGAAAGGGAAATTGACGGCTAAAACGGCGGCACAAATGGCCGAGAAAGCGGATTTTGGAGAGCGAAAGCGAGACAAGGTAGCACCGAAGAAATTTTTA
>JAIRMM010000021.1 GCA_031258695.1 Puniceicoccales bacterium | reverse complement strand
AGATTTTGGAAATGTGTGGACGGGGTTCCCATGCAACAAATCCTATTTTGATGCCATTGAACCTACATTCGAAGAATTGAAACGGCTTTGTGGTGAAAAATTGTTATTTAAAGATATTCTAAGGAAACCCGAAACAATTTATTTGCCGATTATTGCAGCGTTTGAGGATGAACTGCGCGCATTGACTTCCCAACATGGGACAGAATTTGTCAAAAAATTGTTTGAGTATATGATCGGGAAACATGACTTTTATAAAGTAATGGTGTTTTCCGAAGGAAAAGCAGTTAAAATTCAATCTGTGAACATCAACGGAACACTTGAATGGGGAGCAAAGTGGGCTATTCCAGATACGATATTCACAATACGTCGCACAAAATCGTTTAACAGGATTGAGGTAACATTTAGTGGAGGGTGGTCCATGAGTTTCCGTATCCACAGTGCCAAAAATGAGGTTGAACCATCGTTAAAATTTGACATCAATTTCGTTGGTATGCCACCATACGTGGGACAGCACGAAATTCCGTTGCTGTAAAATTTTCATATTTTTCGGTGGCATCGAATTTCACTATTTTCATATCTCCCCTTTTTGAAATGATGACGTGCTTTTTCTGATCACCGCCATCCCAAGCATTGAATTCGTTCAGAATTTATGCTTTTCGCGGATGGATTGGAGCACAGACACAAAAGTCTTTGGAAGTTTCCTTTTTCTTCCCTGAAATATTTTTATATGACATCGGTGGAAGAATGCGTCGTAGGCATCTCTCTGGGCGAAGTCGCTTCGAATGAGAGGTTTGCCATGATATTTGCCACCACAGCGTTTGCATTGCTTAGTACTTGTCCTATAAAACATCCACTAAAATGGTTATAGTATTCATTATGTATGCGTCGATTCTTTTTATTGAATGGACCTCCACTCCCATGTGGATCGTTGTGCGGCATCAAATACTGATTTCCGATGACATTTCTGCGCATAGGCCCATTGAGCCAATCATTTTCTGAACAAAACGCCATGTGTCTATGGGAGGCATGGGCGTCTATGACCCTGTCCTTTCCGACGTATTCTACGGTTCCACTACCTATACCGAGTGGGTTGAATGTCAGAGATCCGGAATTATTTTTGATGGCCATCGCCTGCGCCAGCATGCCTCCAAATGAGTGGCCAACAAAATATGGAACAATGACTTCATTACCTTCGGCCTTGCTTTCCATTGCTTTAACGGTCTCATTGACCACCCTATCTGCGCATTCAAGGGCACTTGATGTTCCACCAAATACATTTCTCGCAGCATCTATCCCTTTTCTTATCATCCCTTTTCCTGGGGTGACGCCATAAAAATCGAAGATGAGTGGCCTGATCCTGGCCCCAGGTTCATAGTTATGTCGCTGTGGAATAATTCCCAGAGCTACCGCTTCCTGGACGCTCATAGTTTCATTTTGGTCTTGAAGCTTGTATTTTCCAGACAGTGTACCCTCTTTGAATTCTTCATATCCTGGATATGAAGAATGATACAACGACCGTGCAAGATCACGAACAAAAGCACCGCGCGTAGTCGTTGAGCCTGGAACGACTGAGCTTGTGAGATCGAGTCTTTCGATTGAAACGGGCTCTCGCTGTTCAAGTAATGCCACCTTTGATCCATCTAGTGCATCTTTGAGAGACTTCACCGCTTCGGGCGGAAAATCCATCTCCCCATTGCTATCCTGTGAAAAATACGACCTTAAATCCGGCCCAATTATGCGATCATAGGTCTCAATTGGCATGTCCCTCAGCCATGGTCCGATGTCATCCGGGGAAATGGTAGCCGCCTCCATCAGAAAATTTAGGCGATCTTCGGGTTTCATCTCAGCCATCACTTCTGGTGGGATTTTTTCGACGAACTCCACGAAATGACCGAACGCTCCGTGTCTTTTCTGTGCTTCGTTACTCTGTTTTGCTATGTGAGCCTCGTACTCTTCACAAGCCCTTGAAAGGTCGTCACTCTTTTTCTTAACTTCTGCCAGGTCCCTACTGAATACATCTGGCTTACCAAATACCTTCGCCATGGCATTAGCAGCGGCCACACAACAGTAAGCAAGTACTGCATAGGCACGCGTACCAAATCCTGGTTTGTTCACTTCCGATGGCTTGAAAGCTTCTTTGACTTGTCCGCAGAACGCAAGAAAAACATTTTTGGCGGCAATTACCTCACTATCCGTTGAATTAATCGTCGCTTCGTCGAAAGTTTTCTGAATTGATTCAACGGCTGCGATACTATTTTCCGCTAAAAGTTCCGCAGACTCATTGTCCACTTTGTCGAACCCTGGGGTCGGGGTCAAAGCCGAAATTTCCATGGCGGTGAGTCTAGACAAACGGCAATATTTGTCAATTATTTCGCAATCGATGGCCTGCAGCATCCCGGTACCTCATGCCGATGGCACGGATGAGCTTATCCTCCACTCGAGTCCCTGGAACTACGCCCAGATATCAGCGATGACAGACCTCCCGCCAACCGTCCCAGCGGGGCCCAATAGCTCCAACGGAAAGCTCAATTTCCCAAATATGCCGCCCAACATCGATAAAAATTCCATGGCCCTACCATGCTTTTTCCCATACCACTTTGCAACCCCAAATCCCGTCCTCTTTCGATCAGTCCCACGCAGGGCTCAACCTAGAAAATTTGGAAAACGCTATGAAAAATGAGAAATAATGGGGAAAAGTGTATTTTTCCAAATCCACCACCGAATAGGGTGCTTTGTGGTGAAATGGCTGGCTACTGCTTTCGTAGAATCAACATCCAGCCCAGAATCGCCTGCAAAGTGAAGGCCGTGTTGTTGAAATTGTCGGGTGCTGAACGCACGACCACGGCAGGTGAATTCACCATTGCGACGTCTTTTTCTGCATTTTTTTCGTTAAATCACAACAAGGATATATTGATAAAATCAGTAATCCTAATTTTAGGATTGGGAAATTTTTCCATTTTGTGGTTCTCCGGGATTTGAAGTTTAGTATCCCAATTCCGGCACTGGATGGGAATGCACCTATTTCCAAGTTTTTTATCCGTCCGTCGGATGCAAGCTTGGCTGCATATCTCGGCATTGTACCCTTTGTAATTTCTGCATACCCGTGGCAGGGTTTGTTCCTTTCCATTCCCAATTTATCATCTTGTTGTAGATGGTTCGGATATAGGCTAATGCTCGGTTTGCTTCGTATTTTCCGTTTTTTCGCCCCAGGCGGTTGCACGTGTTTTTGGCATCCTGTCTCGCTAGGTACGACAATCCTCTTTTGACCCAGTAGGGTAAAACTTTTCTCATTTGTCTTTCGATGTCTTTTAATGCGGATGGCTTACTTTTTATTCTGGCATGGCGGTCCATATATATTTCATAGGCTATTTTTTCTTTCTCTTCGGTGGGGCCTTGGCCCATAATAGCTTCCAGCTTAATCTTTTGTGCTCCATTCCTGGCCATTTCCACTGTCATTTCAGGGAAATGACCCAGGATAATTTCTTTGGGTTGTCCTTTTATTCGCTTCTTAATGAAGAAACTTTTGTGGCCATTTGATGTTACGTATAAGCCTAGTCCTCTTTCTTTTGTATCATAGTATCTTATCTTTCCCTTTTGGGGCGATTCCAATGCCAAAAGTGTCATTTTTGTAAAATTTATTTCCGTTTGTGTTTTCATTTCTTTTCGGTTTAATTTATTCCTCCACCATTCCTCTGTGATACAGCGACCTTTGGCGTATTTTTACGAATTTTTAAATGTAATTGAAAATCAAAGTCAAGCCGCAATCGCGGTAATCCTCTCAGCTTGGTTTTACGCCTTGAAAAGAACCAGTGCACTATCTTAATTGGGAGCTAATTAAAATCATATTGACGAAAATCATTTGAGTCATACATTTGTTAGCCTAGGGTCAGGAACATGCCTTTGAGGGAGGGCCGTGAGGTTTGGCAAAGGATAGCGAATGAAGTGGCGGCAGATTGTTTCGATGATGACGGCAAAGTTGATGACGCCAAGGTCAGAGCGTGGATGGCATTTCTCGGGGATGCAAAAAATTTCAAGGAAGAACCCTATTGTCTCATTCCCCACGGAGAGCTCATGCGTTCCCAGATGCATAGGATATGCGAATGCATTCTGAATGATAATAGCACCAACGCTAAGAAGTGGTTAGATAATTATGTCAATTCTAATATCACCATTGGGCCGTATGGACAAAACATTTTAAAAACCATGTCACGGGGCAGGAAACCACCCTTGAAGCCTGGCGTAGCCGTACTGGCATCCCCGTTCACTCCTCTCAGACAAACTAGCTTAGCAATGTGCACGATATATTCTCGCCTCAACGAAGAAATACGAAATCATCCGGAGCGGCTGATAAAAATGTATGAACAGATGCTGAGCGCTCCCCAATTCACCTTTCCGAGTGGGTATGCAATCCAACAGCAACCGATAGTAAATGGTTTCATCATCGCTGATTTAAAAAATGGTGGACGAGGTAGAGAAAAAGTGTTTAGGGACATTATTAGTGGTGATCCCGCTAAAGTTGCCCGACAAATAGCAAGGTGGCAACGAGAAGGGATAGAATATGATCCAACGGACCAATTTAAACTTAAAATGCCGGCACATAACATGAATGATATATTGTTTGCCCATTTCTTTCAAGCGTCTTACTTCGGAAATAGGAAAATAGATAGCGAGGGCGCCTGCAGCACCATGTTGGTATATGCCGGGCACAGGAAACATGACGAAATATTTTCGAAGAAAATCAAAGTGGACGGTTCAAATTTTCTGCCTGGAATAACAGAACTACAAAGGCAAGCCGAAGCCCAAAAGCGACTTGGATACTGCTACATACATGTGGGGACAGAGGCAACCACAGGGGCAACCGTTGGTGGACATAATCATTCACGTCATGCGGAGAACATTAACATCGATGCCCTACTTGCCCTCAATCCGAATACCATGGAAATCGATAGGGCATATGCCATCGGCGACCGCAATTGGGGCGGTCGAAATATGTCACGGGATATTCCTCGCCTGGCGGTCAGAAAAGTGATGCCTAGAAGATGGTTTGGCGTCTCTCTAATAATCTCTCTAATGCTCCGCCTCATAGGCAGGAAAACGGATGATACTCCAACCTTTGAATTCGGAACATTGCGGTATGATCCCGGAATATTCCGGGATGGTTCCCTATTCGAAAGGATTGTCATGAAAAAAATTGAGATTTATGCCACCGATGTCAAGGAACAGGATGCAAAGTATTGGGCTCAATATGCACCTTAGAAAATCTCCGTCGCCCACTCTTGCCTTTCACCTAAATTTATGAGTCCCGAGCCTGGGGAGAAATTTGTTGGAAACGAGACAAAGCGACTTTTCTATTTTTTAAATAAAAAAGTTCACTTTTCCCCTGCTAGGAGGTAAAACTATGACTCTTCTGGTTCTTTTGTCATTGCCTCACAATGGCTGATCCTGGGCATTGTAAATTCATACCTAAACCATGATCTACATTAAGGTTCATCCTTTTCTATGGTGTATGTGGTGGAAGAATCTTTTACGGTCCATCCATGGTTGGACAATTCCTGGCGCAACCTGTCGGCTTCGATGAAATTTTTCGACCGTTTGGCCTGCCACCTGGATTCCGCCAACTTTCTTATTTCTTCGGGAACTTCAACGTCCTGTTCTTCATCATCTAGGCGCAGACCAAGGCAATACATGATCGTTGAAAATTCTCTATGCAGCCCATGCTTTTGTTCTTCATCCAAGGATTGGAGAGAAGTTTCGTTTATAAGCTTAAAAACACTTCCCAAACACGCAGGGGTATTCATGTCATCCAAAAGTGCAGAAAATGCATTTTCTAAAAATTTCCACTCGGAAATTTCAAACCTTTGAACGTCCCGCACCGGTGCAATTTTATGGAAAAAATTCTGCAGTTTTTCAATGGCGTTCTTCGCCGCTACCAAGTTGTTAAGCGTAAAGTTTAGCTGTTGACCATAATGGGCGGAAATGAGAGCATATCTCAAACATTGGGCCGAATATCCTTTTCCCAAAATGTCGCCCAGTGTGTACAAATTGCCCAAACTTTTTGACATTTTTGCCCCATCCACCAGCAGATGTGCCACATGCATCCAGTATCTGACAAATTTCTTGCCATTGGCACATTCGGACTGTGCGATCTCGTTCTCATGGTGCGGAAATTTCAAATCCACCCCTCCCGAGTGTAAATCTATGGTATCCCCCAAATACTTCTTTGCCATGGCACTACACTCTATGTGCCACCCGGGACGACCTTTCCCCCAGGGACTCATCCAGAAATTTTCACCATCTTCCGGCTTTGTTGATTTCCAAAGGGCAAAATCTGAAACATTCTCACGGTCATACTCATCCGCTAAATTCTTTTTACCGGCACTGTCGATTTCCTGGGTTTTCAGCTCACGATTTTCAATGTTCGAGAGCCTTCCATATCCTTTGAAAGAAGCGATTCTAAAGTAGACCGAATGATCCTGTGCAAGGTAAGCAAATCCTTTATCTATGAGGGTCTTTATCATGTCGATTTGTTCATTGATATGTTCCGTGGCCTTGGGTTCAAAATTGGGCGGTTTCATGTTCAAGGCTTCGCAATCTTCGTGGAAAATCTTCGTCCATTTTTCCGTAAAAACTTTTAGGGAAACATTATTTTTTATTGAATCGCGAATGGTTTTATCATCGACGTCCGTAATATTTCTGGCCACGCAGGGATTATACCCTTCCACTTCTAGTACGCGGGTGAGTACGTCTTGCAAAAGGTAGGTCCGAAAATTACCGATGTGGGCGTAGTTGTAAACCGTTGGGCCACAGAAATACATCGTAAATTTCCCATGGGAATTGGGCTGTAATTCTTCCTTGGCATTTCCTAAACTGTTAAATAATTTCATTATGAACACAAATATCTACGAAATAACACAACAAAATCAAATTGTTTGTGAACTTTGGACTCCATCGACAAAACATTTTTTGACCCAAGCTCTAATCAACGAGACCACTTCTTATGAACAGCGGTTCGATGGCAGGGTCCCTACCCATAAAATCGCGGTATAAAACATCCGCTTCGTCGCTGTCTCCCCTTGAAAGAATCTTCTCACGGAACTCATTTCCAACCTCACGGCTCAACACACCGTGTTCTTTGAATTTGTTAAATGCGTCGGCATCGAGCACCTCAGCCCACTTATAGGAATAGTATCCCGCCGAATAGCCTCCTCCGAAAATGTGTTTAAAACTTAAAGTTATGGTTGGCACGTATTCTGACGTCGTAACTCTGTATGTTTCCAAAACTTGCTTCAACTGGTCTTCGATGTTTTTATTTGCATAATTTTCATATTTTTGGTGCAGCTCCAGATCTAATTTCGCGAAACACAGTTGCCCCATCATCCCGCTTCCGGACATGAAATTTTTCGCTGCGATCATCTTTTTAAACAATTCTTCCGGTATTTTTTCTCCCGTTTCAAAATGTTTGGCGAAAATGTCGAGGCTTTCCCGTTCCCAGCAGAAATTTTCCATGATTTGGGAAGGCAATTCGACGAAGTCCCAGGCGGTGTTTGCTCCATTCATAGAGGCATATTTGACCTTTCCAAACAAATGGTGTAAGGCGTGGCCGAATTCGTGGAACAACGTTTCCACTTCCCTGTGGGATAGCAGCGACGGCGTGTCTTCCGTGGAAGGTGTCAAATTTGTACAAATGGTAGCCGTTGGATAATGCCAGATTCCATTTTCATCCAAATATCCACTTTTGGTATCGCTCATCCATCCCCCCGCATGCTTTGATTCCCGCGGATGGATATCCATGTAGAGCCCGCCAATGTAGGTTCCATTCTCTTCGAAGGCTTTGAAATATTTCACGTCTCCATGCCAAACGGGAATTGCTTTGCCGGGAGGCACATCGTTTCCGTTTTTTGTAAAAAATGTCGGTTGTTCCACAAATTTTATGCCATAGAGCCGGTTCGCCACTTCAAATAGTCCGGCGATAACATTTTCCAATCGAAAATATGGCCGCAGTTGTTCCTCGTCAAAGTCGAACCTGGCCTGCCTAAATTTTTCCAACACGTAGGATGTTTCCCAGGGCACTAGCCTCGATTTTTCAACCCCCCTAAACTCCGCTCGGAAGTTTTCCATGTCATCGATGTCACGGACGAAAAACTTCCGTGTCCTGTCGTGCAAATTTTCAACGAAAGACAGTGCCGTCGATCCGTTTTTTGCCATTCTTCTTTTCAGTGCGTAGTCTGCATAGGTTTTGTGGCCCAGTATCTTTGCTTTTTCATCCCTCAACCTCAAAATGTCCTCGACTAGTTTTTGATTACCGTAGGGATCCTTGTGGCCAACGGTCAACGATGCTCGAAAAATTTCCTCGCGGAGCTTTTCACTCTCCAAGTATTGCATGCATTTGCCCGAAGTGCTTGGATTTAGAGAAATACGGTATCCTTCACGGCCGTGCGCTTTTGCGTCTTCCCGCAAAACATCGACGGTAATGCTTGGCAAACCTTTTAACTCCTCGACATCATCCACATACCTTTCCCAGGCATTGCGAGAGTCTAGGACATTTTCCGCAAATTTCTGTGCTTTTTGAGATAATTCTATGTTTATTTCTACGATTCGTTCCCTCCGTTTGCGTGGCAAATCCGCACCAATATCTCGGAAACTATCCAGAGTGTCATTCAAAAGTTTTTTGTCGATTCCCCGCAGATTTTGTGCCTCTTCCATCTCAGCAAATGTTTTTATTCGCAACCAAAGTGCATCGTTTAGCAAAATATTCGCACTAAATTTCGCAACCCGCGGTAACATTTTGTTATGTTCCTCCCGGAGTTCGTTGGAATTACACGTCGCATCAAGGTGCGAAACGTAACCCCATGCCACATCGAGTGGGTCGGTTGCTTTCTCAAGGGCAATGATGGTATTCTTAAATGTCAATTTATTCAGTGGCAGAGATGCAATTTCATCGATATTTTTTTGTGATAGTTCTATGGCTAACGAAATATCCGATTCGATATATTCTGGCAACAATGTGTGCCACTTGATTGGCTCATCGTCTGCTAAAAATGGATGATAATTCTTTTTCACTTGCCCTGCTTCTAAAAAATTACAGATAAAAAACAATACCATTAATGCGAGTTGTTTCATGGTGAGATTATAGGCTAATTTTATTTACAAGATTCTCAATTCTATTTTACGTAAATTATATAAAAAATTATAGCCGTCAGTTGCAAATCCAGGGCTTTCCAAAGGTTCGCAAACAAACAAATCCGATGAAATACAATTCGCCGAAAATTTTCAACCCCAAACCTATGCCCGTCCCAAGTGCTGGGCAAATGTTGTAAGTTGCTTCAATGTTTCCAAAAATTGCCATTTAAAATTTTGCCTTGACAATGTTTAAATTTTCGGACAGAAAATATAATCATGGACACAAACACTAGAACTTCTAGCCCTAGCCAAACATGGGCAAATTATATTTCATTTAGAGGACTTACATATCTTGCATTTGGTGCAATTAGAGCGGGAGTCAATGCGGTCGGAAGAACATTTCAAAAAACAGCTAGCATAGCCGGCAGAATATTTTTTGGGAGAGGAGTTGAGAACGTGAGCCGTAAAGCATACGATAGGAGCGTATCTTCAGTGGAACAAAGCGATGAAGAAGATTTTGCCTCCCTTGACTTTCCCGACGGGGAAACGGTGGATCCGAAAGTGCTTAGTGCTAATAATGGCGAAAGTACGACGGAAGATGTTCCCGAAGAAAGATCGGACAGAGGTGCAGAATTATTGAATGAATTGAAAAGCCGAAATTTAAATTCAAGTTCATCAAGTTTGGTATTGGATCTACCTGCCGATGCAAGTCCGCGAGCCAAACTCAATGCAATCATGACGTTACAAACAGGCCGGACTAAAGATGACATGGATAGATATCTAGAAGACGTTTTAGGACTAAATAAAGAAAACGAAGAACTTTCACGGCAGATTGAAGAGGAAAGCAAGAAAATAGCTGACATCAAAGAAAAAGCATCCCAAAAAGAATGTTCTGCCAACAAATGGAGTGCATGGGGACAGTGTTTAATTACCCTGGGTGGAATCTGTGGAACGCTTGCACAATTGCCTTTACCGGCAATATTTATGGCAGTGCCACAAGTGGTAGCTGTAGTAGGTGCAGTAGGCGGTGCAGCTTTTGTGGTCTATTCTAGTGTGCGTAAAGGGCAAGCTGCTATAGAAACATGTAAGAGCGACAAAATGCAAGCGGAAACCCAAGTGAAAAGGGATAAACAAAACAAAAATAACACCGAAATTTCTACCTATCAAAATTTACATTCAATGGCATCCCAGACATATAATGCGATGTTCAGTATGTGGCAAGCTATGATTTCTGCGGAAAATGAAACCAAAAGAATGATAGCTTCCAACACACGATAAAGGTGAGAGATAAACCGTAGGGATTTTTCAGATACGGCTTATCCATATTGTCCTTTTGTGTTGACTATGCGAGCTCTAAAAGTATTCCCTGAAACCAAAAATGCTGCTTGTGTAGTTCAATGGATAGAATGCTAGCCTCCGAAGTTGGTGATTCGGGTTCGACTCCCGACACGAGCGCCATGTTTCTTCGTGGAAACCTTGCCGTTCAGATTGGGAAAAAAACGTGAAAATGTGTAAAAATCTATGGACCATTGATCCCATAGTTATTACCATGGATGAAGATATCCATAGCCATTCCACCCAAAAATGGAATTCATGGTGCTCTTTATTCCCGACCTCAACCCAATTGAAAAATTCTTGGCCAACCTTGGGAAAAAACTCTGCAGTCCTTTGGCCATTTTCTTCTCCTTCGATGTGGGCTTCCCCCATGTGTTTCCCATATGCAATGAATATACGCGAATCTCAAAAAGAAGGAGCTAAATTGACGGCAATAATAGCGGCACAAATGGCAGAATAAGCGGATTGTGAGGAGCGGAAACGGGAAAGATTTTCGCCGAAGAAATTTTTAAATCTTCCGATCATGGTTTCTATGATTGACCGTTTTCTAGAAATCTTTTTTCTTTTTTGCCCGAAAACTAATTTTTTTACTGGGGATAGCGGTTGTAGAAAACAACATATTTCTGCTTTCTGCCACCTAGCTCAGACCTAGAATGAGAACTGAAGGCCGCAGGAAAGGCTGTGGGTGGAGATATCCTTGTTGAACCTTCCCATGTAGGAACCGACGACGGACCAGTTGGCGTCGAATTTTTTGGAAACTGCGAGTGTTCCGATGGCGGCGTGTTTGCCGGGTTGACCATAGACGGGTGTGATTGCACCGATGCTGAAGTCG
>JAIRMM010000023.1 GCA_031258695.1 Puniceicoccales bacterium | reverse complement strand
CCCAATGGAGTCACCGTTACGGGTGCATTGGAGGCTGTTCCCGCCGCCATTGGAGTTGGAGAAGGCATTGGCGTCGGAACTGTCACCACCGCTATCACCGGCAGCGATCTACCGTTATCATTTGCCAGGAAAGCCGACGGTAGGGATCACGCTCCCAATGTTAGCAAAGCCGGACCAGCTGATCGACTCATACCTGTAGAAAGAAAGATTGATACCCCAGAAATGCGCAATTCATTTTGGAATCAATTAAAACAATCGGGCGAATGGGAACACGTTTCTGGGTATAACAACCCAACATTGAGACATAAAGAAACAGGTAGGCTCATTCAAAAATCAATAGAAAAGTGGGAAATAGAAGTTTACAATAGCAAGAAAGAACATATAGGTGTAATAAAGCCGAGTGATGGAATTCTACGAGAAGATTTGGCCGTAGAAGGAAGGACCATAAATAAATGATAAAGTTTTGTTGTGAGAACATGAAATTAAAGGCTCAGGCAGATAAAAATGATCCTTATTCAATGAAATGCATAGAGTTCGATTTATCAACCAGGGCGTTTTCTGTATATGTACATATGGACCCCAAGTTGTCCATATGTATAGCTTATTGCCCGTTTTGTGGAGCAAAATTACCTAAAGAATTAATCGATGAAAAATATGACATTATATGTGATGAACTTGGGTTAGACTATGTGCCGAGTTCTAGCGGATACCTTCCCAAAAAAGAACTCCCCGAAGAGTTCAAAACTGACGAATGGTGGAGAAAGAGAGGTTTGTAGCGTAGGGCTTAGATAAACATTGGGCGGTCCCGGCGGGCTAACCCTCGCCACTCCCAATGGAGTCACCGTTACGGGTGCCCTGGAGGCTGTTCTCGCCGCCATTGGAGTTGGAGAAGGCATCGGCGTCGGAACTGTCACCACCGCTATCACCGGCAACGACCTACCGCTGTCTTTTGACAGACAAATCGGAGAATCGGGAAAGTATAAGGATGTAACCGCAGAAGCTCCTTATAATGATAACAATCAAGCCCATCATATGCCTTCTAAAAAATACTTAAGTGATCATAATATGGATCCCGACGAAGGGTTTTCTGTGGTTATACCCAAAGAACAGCATTATCAAACTCGTAGTTATGGCCAAAGTAAACCTGATATTTCTGCTCCCTATAGGACGGAAATTGGTAAAGATATTGCAGATTATATGAATATTCTAAAAAAAGATGGTCTGTGGACTCCAGAAATCAGGGAAAGTCTCATGAAAGGTTTGGATGACTTTAAAGTTGAATTCCCGGACTTGTTTAAAAAAATTAACCAACAATGAAAAAAGAATATGAAGAAAAATTAAAGTTAGTCACAAAGTACCTTGCCGGAGATGATTCTTTATCTGCCGAAGATAATAGGAAACTCTTTTGGCAGGGGCATAAAATTATGGAGGAACTTGTCCTAACCAAAGATAAAGAGGTTCTCGGTGGATTGTTTGATTTGTTTACCCAGGACAATGAAAATGGAGTTTGTGAAACTTTGGAAAATGAAATATACCGCAACTTTGACTTTGGTCAGATTATAAGTGTACTCTACAAAAAATTTGATTCGTTAATTGCTAGTAATGTAGACAGAGCTGTATATTTTTCTGAATCTATTTTATCAGCAAAACTTTTCGAAGATTTTAGAAAAATGTTTAATGCAGTTAAGGCCAAAAAGTCATCAGAATTTCTTGATAGGTTTCATAGGTGTTATCCAGAATTCGAAGAAAATATTTCTATTTTGCG
The DNA here is from genome assembly GCA_031258695.1 of Puniceicoccales bacterium. Lineage (GTDB taxonomy): Bacteria > Verrucomicrobiota > Verrucomicrobiia > Opitutales > JAIRKQ01 > JAIRKQ01. The sequence continues at coordinate 21,691 of JAIRMM010000023.1, read as the reverse complement.
TAAAGACATGGCAAAATGGTGATGGAAATGCCAAGCTTTCCCCAGCCCCGAAACAGTCATTCTGGGACCACGCTAAACATGCCCTCTCGGACCTGGGAGATATTGTGGCGGGTGAAGAACCGACCATTCTACCAGATGGAACAAAGGATTATGCCGATTCTTTCAACGCTGAATCGAGGCTACAGCAAGGGGCGGAAGCCATGAAAAAGACCATCGAGATCGTTGCCGATGGTATGAAAAGTGCTGGTCAAGCCGCTATCAATTTTGCCCAAGAACATCCCGTTGAAGCTGTCGCCATTACTACTGCCGTCGTAGTGGGCACAGGAGGAGGAGCATTGCTGGTCGAAGGTGGCGGGGCTGGCCTTGGCCTAGGGTCAGGACTCATAAGAGAAGGATTGACATTACAGGCAAACGGAATAGGAAGCCCCGTCTATGACTATATGGTTGATAGAAGAAGGGAAATTCGAAGGGCTAAAGCCGTATTTTCCGAAGTCGCGAGGGAAACACGAAGGATAATCAGCTGGTGATTAGCGGAATTGCCTATGTCCTGCGCAATGGACTGAGGTGGAAGGATGCCCCCCGGGAATACGGTCCATCCAAGACATTGTACAACCGTTTCGTCCGATGGAGGAGGAATATTTGCTAAGATCCTGCAAAAGCTATCAAAGTGCAAGACGGAAATCTCGATGATTGACGCAACCCATTTGAAAGTACACAGGATGGCGGCGAGCCTAAAAAAAGGGGGTCTTCGCCCGGGCATATTGGGCGCACGAAAGGAGGGCTCGGCAGCAAGCTACATGCTGTTTGCGATGGCCTCGGAAGACCGGTGAGGTTGCTGCTAACGGCCGGGAACGTCAATGACATCGTTGGCGCTGGAGAACTACTAAAAGATCTGCCGGAAGCGAGTTATCTACTGGCAGACAAAGGGTATGACGCCAGCTGGTTTCGGGAAGGTCTAAAACGGCGGGGCATAGAGCCATGCATCCCCTTCATAACTACTCGCAAAATTAAACCTCCCTATGCGGTAAATTTGTACAAACGACGCCATAAAATCGAAAATATGTTCAGCAAATTGAAGGACTGGCGCCGCATTGCCACCCGCTACGACCGCTGTGCCCATACTTTCTTCTCTTCTATTTGCATCGCCTGCACCTTCCTCTTTTATTTGAATTTATGAGGACTGACCCTAGGGCGAAAATACTGCCCAACCTTTGACCTCATTTGGATGGTTTTTTCTCCCTTCTTTTTAAATTGATTTTTACATAATACTTGTATATTTTCATTGGGAATTGTTAGGAAATTTTACTCCCTACCCAGAGGTTGTTTTCCCTCGAGAAAAAGTTTTTTTTAAAAATATGACAGGAATTGCTGAGTTAAAACTAGAAAACGAAAGTATTGCCATTATTTCCATTTCCGGGACCTGGAGCATCTACGAAAAACATCCTCATGCCCAGGAATTCATTGAAACAATATTATCAAAACCTTCCCTTCAAAAGGTTGACCTGAAATTCGCGGGTTTAAAAAGTTGGGATTCCGCTTTGATCAACTTTTTAATACACATTTTAGACTCCTGCGAATCTAAAAATTTAATTGTCAGCATCGACAATATCCCCCCGGGCATACGCAGATTAATAGAACTATCTAGGACTTCTCCGGTCAGAAATACACCACCCGTTAGCCAAAAGAAATCCACGGTTTTTGAATTTATTGGCCGTGTTGGATTGTTAGTTTTTTTTAGCCTAAGAACTTTTCTAGGTTTTGTGGGAAGGCTATTGATAGGAATGGTATTTTTTATGGGGGGCAAGGTAAAAATTCGTAGCCGAGAATTTGCCCTACTGTTACAAGAAGTCGGAGTAAAAGCACTGCCCATTGTTTTTTTGATAAGTTTTCTAGTTGGTCTCATAATAGCATTTGTAAGCGTTTTGCAACTATCGCAATTTGGAGCAAATATCTACGTGGCAAACCTGGTTGGAATTTCCATGATGCGTGAAATGGGATGCATTATGACCGGCATCATAATGTCTGGTCGTACGGGGGCAGCGTTCGCTGCGACCATAGGAACGATGATTGTCAACGACGAAGTCGATGCACTGCAAACGGCGGGATTTTCTATCATAAATTTTCTCGCCTTGCCACGGGTCATAGCATTGACGTTGATGATGCCACTCCTATGCATATTTTCATCCTTCATAGGGATCCTTGGTGGGCTATGTGCTGCAATATTTACAACGAATTTGACCATTGTTCGCTATTGTGCACAGACGGCAAATGCCATTTGCCTAAATGATTTTTTTGTTGGGATAATCAAAAGTTGCTTCTTTGGATTTTTTATCGCGGCAATTGGATGTCAGAAAGGACTCCAATGCAAACGTAGTGCCGAGGACGTTGGGTTGACGACAACGACAGCTGTTGTGACAAGTATCACAGCCATAATCATAATGGATGCAATTTTTGCGGTAATATTTTCTTTGCTTGGAGTATGATGATGCCAAAAATTTCAGTCAAAAATCTAAACATGACCTATGATAATTACGTGATCATGCGAAATCTTTCATTCGACGTGCAGCAAGGGGAAATTTTCCTGATAATCGGCCAGAGTGGGTGTGGCAAGAGCACACTGTTAAAATACCTGCTCGGACTTAGGCAAGTTGGTCACAAAAGAATTTTCTACGACGGCGAGGATATCAATTCCATAGTCGATGTCCCCGGTTTTTACGGGGAAAAAATAGGGGTGCTATACCAGGGTGGAGCACTGTGGAGTTCTATGACTTTGGCAGAAAATGTGGCATTGCCGTTGGAAACATATACGTCTTTGAATGGGAAAGAAATCGAAGAAATTGTTACTTTGAAACTGTCATTGGTTGGGCTCAAAGGATTTGAAAATTTCTATCCATCACAGATTTCCGGGGGTATGCAAAAACGTGCCGGTTTAGCAAGGGCCATAGCCCTCGACCCGGAGATATTATTTTTTGATGAACCATCGGCCGGCCTTGATTCTGTTTCTGCAAAACGGCTGGATGATTTAATCCTGGAGCTCAAGGAAAGTCTTGGGATTACGGTTGTCATCGTTACCCATGACCTTGCGAGTATTTTCGCAATTGGAACGCGAGCTATCTACCTAGACGTTGAATCAAAAACAATTGCGGCAATGGGGACACCCCAGGAACTTTTAATGTCTTCGAATGACAACGTTATAGCTTTCCTATCCAGGGGAACAAAAATTGCCCGGGGTTAGTCCCGCGGAAGGAAGGTTAATGTGTCGGACGAATGCAAATTGTCCTGGAAAAATCATTGTTCATTGAAAACATGACCTTGAAAGTGCACGTTTCTAGGAAATTATATAGCCGTTCTGGCCATTCCACGACCAAATAATATGGCGGGACTAGAAAATCATTGAGCATTAATGTTTCCGTTGCTTGTTCGGATCCATCGAGGCGGTAAGCATCGATGTGTAGGAGGGAAACGTGGGATGAATAGATGTTTAAAATATTAAACGATGGGCTACGAACGCCATCGGATATGCCGAGTCCATGGGCTAGTCCACCGACGAATGTTGTTTTCCCCGTACCAAGATCACCGACTAGGGCAATGGATGAGTTGTGGGGCAACAATTTGGCAAAATTTATGGCTAAATTTCGCGTATCTTTTTCGGTTTTGCAGATTATTTCTATGTCAAATAGTTGTGACATGGCTATTCCAAAGTAGCCCGGTGATGGTTGTTGCGTTGAATAGTGCATGTACCAGCATCGGTTCACCTATGTCGGCACTGTGTTCATAGATTTGAATCAGGCACATGCTAAACATGAATAGTCCAGCAAATGCCAACAAATTCCAATGTGCCAATGCGAAAATAAATGAGGTGAAGCTAGCCGCAACAAACTTACTTCCTCGCCTCTTCAATACCCTATATATAAACCCGTGGAAAATTATTTCTTCTAAAATGGGAGCAATGGCTGTTGCCGTAACTGCGTGAATGACCGTCACAAAAGGATTCTCGGGATGAGAAAACAATTGAACGGTGGTTTGTGGGCTAAGATCGACGGGTACCCCTAGGGAATGGATAAGATATAAAAAGATGCCCCATAGGAAGCTGGTTCCAAGGAATACCGGTAGGGCCAGCCCCAAGTTATAGATTGCCGATTTCAGCGTGCTGAGAAATGGTCGCGTCCCCCACAAAATTTCTCCTTTAAATCCATGGAAAATTTTGATGGCTGCCAACGTAAGAATCAGCGATGTTAGACATAATATTGTCCCAGATATGACCTCCATATTTTCAAATTTTAAGGCTCTAGCAACTAACCGCAGCAATGTTTGGGAAGCCCCAGCGAGTATCTCAAAAAAAACACCCACACAGATAAATTGCCACATGCTGATATTTAAGGCTTTAACTCCAATGTCATCGGCGGGTCGGTTATTGAGTCTATGTAACACACAGGCGATAATAAATATTACTGTGCAGGTTTTTAATTCCATAAACATTTTTGATTCAAAAATTGCCATGGGGAGCAATTTAGTCAAGCGTTAGTGATGGGAATGATTGGTTTGTTCAATTTAATTGCGTCCTGCATGGCACCGTCGATAAACAGAGCATCGAATTTTGCAAAACGTTTTAGGTTTATCGGCGGAAGTGGTCGTTGGTCCGACGACGGATCGATCTTTTCCAGCCATTGGCATACGACGCATCGCAATGCCTCTGCGATTAGGGTTCTGTCTATTCCCAAATCAAGCAACCTGGGGATTGCTCCCATGGCGTCGTGGGCGTGTAGTGTCGCTAGGACGCAATGCCCGGTAATTGCTGCCCGAATCGTAAGTTCCGCCGTTTCCCTATCACGAATTTCACCGACAAATATTAGGTCAGGGTCATGGCGTAGAAAAGCACGCAGGGCACATGAAAAAGAGAATCCGATGCTAACGTTGATGTTGCTTTGGGAAATTCCATCTATGCGTTGTTCGACGGGTTCTTCGCAGGTTAAAATTTTTATCCCATCACTTTTTATTTCACGCAATACGCTATACAGTGTGGTTGACTTGCCACACCCCGTGGGGCCAACGAACAATGTTAGTCCGCTTTGGTGGGTGATGTTTTTTAGAAAATTTCTTAGTTCATCGTAATCGCGCATCAGGTTATCCAGGGCAAAAACATCGGCGTAGTTATTCAATATGCGCAATACGACACTTTCGCCGTACTGGGTCGGCAAACATGATATGCGAAATTCAATCTCATTTCCATTGATTGGGCACGAGATACTACCATCCTGGGGTAATCTGGTTTCGGAGATGTTGAGGTTAGCCAACACTTTCAGGCGAGAAAGTACGGGTTTGGCAATTTCTTCCGTACAACTTTCAAGGGTTACCAGATCCCCATCCAGGCGATAGCGTATTACAAATTTGCCGTCAAAAGTTTCAAAGTGAATATCGGAAGCGTGTAGGGCGACCGCTTCCCCCAAGGTTTTATCTATGAACCGAGCGATGGGGCTATCGGCCTGAAAAATTATGCTATCTGCCATTGTTATATGATCGTAGCAACTTCATCCCCCATTAGGACATAGGTTTCTACGCCGGAGGCAGTGTTTTCCAAAATATCATCCGAAAATTGTACACGCCCATTTTCAAAGATCAGAATCACCGTCGAACCACCGAATTCGAAATAACCTTTTTCATCTCCTTTTAGCACGGATTTTTTTGGGACAAAAGTTTGTTTAATGGACCCGACGCAGGTGGCACCTATTTCAACCATTAGAATATTTCCGCAGTTTTCTGTGCGCAGCAGCGTTGATGTTTTTTTATTCCTCAGAAAGGTATCGATCGACCCATTCATTGCCATTGGGTGAATCGAGGAATATTCTCCCCTTATCAGGAATGTTTTATTTGGCACACACGCGATGGGGAAGTGAAACCTATGGTAGTCGATGGGAGAAAGCCTAGATATTAGGACACTACCATTGGCAAATTTTTTGGCTGTCGCCTTGTCGATGATCAGGTCTTCCACCGACAGTTGTTCGCCTTTTATGAAAAATGGAGAAAGATTTTTCATGTTGACATATGCCAGATGTCTACCGTCGACGGGTGCAGTAATGGCGTTAGATTTTGGAGAAATTGGACGGGCCAAGGGTTTTAATTTTCTGATGAAGAAATCGTTGAATGACGTGAACTCACTGATTTTCTTTTCGAAAGAATCGCTTTTCAAATTATATTTTTTCACAAAAGGTCTAATTTTCTTCCTACTGGATGGACCGGATGCAAACTTTCCAAAAAGAACGGAAAATAATTTCCGTTTAAACAGTAACGCCGTTGCCAATTTCCCTATGGCCGTCGAATATGCCAATCGTATCCACAATTCTCCTACAATTTTTTCTTCCTCAACGGCGTTAGTGTAGCGATTAAAAAAAACAACCTCTTTCATCGAGAAGCCATGATAATTGTTGTGGCAAAAAAATCAATGGCTAAAGAAAGTTTAAATTTTACCATGCAACAAACAATAAATGAAAATTATGACCCTTGGCTACAATTTACTTCACAATTTACTCCACATGTTACTCCACATGCTACTAGTACACAATTCCACCATAGATCCTCATTTTGCCACGAACTCTCATTTTGCCACGAACTTTCATTTTGCCACGAATTCTCATTTTGCCACGAATTCGCCTTTCCATACAATTTATCGCATATGTCAAAGCATGTATCTAAGCATTTATCCATGCATTTAGTCACACAATTATTTCCGTTTACGGATGGTATTAGGCTGGCGAAGACGGAAACCAGAAAAAATTCCGGATTGTCCATAAAAAATTGGATGACATTTAAAACGCCTATTCCTAGCTGCAAAGCTACTCGTTTGCACAGCGGAATGAATTGGAACGATGAACCTTTCGCTTCCATGTCGATGCGTTTCTGTATAGCTGTTACATCGCTGGCAATTTGAGATTCTGGGTCAAATTCTTCTCCTTGCACAAAACCATCCAGACCATCTATGCTCCGGGACCTACCTATTGACATTTCCATAATTTTTCTCCATTTAAACGTTAAAAAACCTCCCATGCCTTTCCGAAGGCCAAGAGATGCCTCCGTCAAAAAAGAATATGTGTCAAGGAGTCAAGGAGAACCCTAGAAAAATTCTAGAAAAAATACTATTTTGCTGAAAGTACTATTTTGCCGAAAGCCTATCAAGCATGGGCGGAAAAACACTTAAAAATATGTATGAAGCTATGTTTGCTTTGAATATGGCCAATTTGATCGTTTTTTTCTCTTCTTTGATATTAAAATCTTTTATGAGTGACTTGGTTACGGTATACTCTATCCGGTACGATAGGAAGAAAAATAGAATCATTAAAAATAGGTAAGCCCACAGAGATTCCTCTTCGCTCGTCCAGGGTGCTTGCAAAATCATTCTCACGATTTCCGGAAGATTACGGCTTATCTCTGGATTAATTGCACGGCTTATCTCTAAACCAAGTTCGACCGCAGCCATTAAAAGCCACATGATTGGGAACCCAATGAGTGTTGATTCTAGGTTCGATATCGATACCAAACGGAAAATCTTAGAAAATTTTATGCTTTTTATGGTCCTTGCCATAACCAGGCTCTCCATAATTATTACTGGAATTAGTAACACAATGAGTATCGGTTCGATTACTATTATCATCGGTATACCGACATCTGCGAAAGCCGGTGACTGAAATAGTACCAAAAAGATGGCTGACAAAAAAAGTATTCTAAAATACGACATGATCCCAATTCTCCTACAATTTTTTCTTCCCCAACGGCATTGGTATGGCAATTAGAAAAACAACCTTAGCCGTTGAGAAGCCATGATAATTATTGTGGCAAAAAAATCAATGGCTAAAGAAAATTTAAATTTTACCATGCACAATTTCGTGCGGAATGGAAGATAGCTTCCTCCAAACCCCATCATCCTTTGGTCGTTACAAAAGGTATAAATGGAAGAGCACTTAAAAATATGTATGAAGCTATGTTTGCTTTGAATACGGCCGATTTGATTGTTTTTTGTTCTTCTTTGATATTAAAAACTTTTATGAATGACTTGGCTACGGCATACTCTATCCACCACGATAGGAAGAAAAATGGAATCATTAAAAATAGGTAAGCCCCCAGAATTTCCCCTTCCGCTACCCAGGGTGCTTGCAAAATTGTTATCACGATTTCCGGAAGATTATCGGCTATATGTCTTATCTCTGCATTAGTTGAACGGATTATCTGTAAACCAAGTTCGACCGCAGTCATTAAAAGCCACATGATTGGGAACCCAAAGATCGTTGATACTAGGTTCGATATCGACGTCATGCATAGAATCTTAGAAAATTTTATGCTTTTTATGGTCCTTGCCATAACCAGGCTCTCCATAATTATTACTGGAATTAGTAACAGAATGAGTATCGGTTCGATTACCACTATCATCGGTATGCCGAAATTTGCGAAAGCCGGTGACTGAAATAGTACCAAAAAGATGGCTGACAGAAAAAGTATTCCAAAAGACGACATGATCCCAATTTTAACAAAATTTTCGATAAAACCAAGCACAATGATGTCGGTGTGCAAATCCGAAATGTAAAAGCTATCCCCATTGGGTCGAACAAGTATTTGCCATGTCGAAGAACTATTCCTTCGTCACGAATGTTGGTTCACATTTTTTATTGAAAGCATCCTTTGAGATTATCACTTCGGAAATTTTATCATTTTGGGGGACCTTGTACATAATATCGAGCATCATGTTTTCTAGGAGTGAACGCAGTGCGCGAGCCCCCGTTTTCATTTTAACAGCCTGTTTGGCGATTTCGGGGATCACATCGTCGACAATTGTCAGGCGAACGCCATCCAACGCCAACAATTTTTTATACTGCTTTATGAGTGCATTTTTCGTGCTCAAAAGAATGTGGCATAAATCTTCTTCCGTTAGTTCATCGAGTACCGATATGGCCGGCAATCTACCGATGAACTCGGGGATGAGTCCGAATTTTACTAAATCTTCCGGCTGGACATTTTTCGTCATCTCTTCGGCCTTTTCAGATTCGTTGTTGCCAGGCAATACCTTGAACCCCAGAACGGTTTTACCAATTCGCTCCTTGATGATTTTGTCCAGATCCGCAAATGCTCCTCCGCAGATGAACAGAATGTTTTTCGTGTTTACCGCTATATACTCTTGTTCGGGATGTTTACGTCCGCCCCTTGGGGGGACATTGCAAGTTGTTCCCTCGAGAATTTTCAACAGGGCTTGCTGGACGCCTTCTCCGGAAACATCCCGCGATATGGATACGTTTTCCGTTTTGCGACCAATTTTATCAATTTCGTCGATGTATATGATTCCACACTCGGCCTTTTTGAGGTTGTAATCCGCTGCCTGCAAAAGGCGCAGCACAATATTTTCAACGTCCTCTCCCACATAGCCAGCCTCCGTCAATGTGGTGGCGTCGGCTATGGCAAATGGTACATCCAGTGCCTTGGCCAATATTTTTGCCAACAGGGTTTTCCCGCAACCGGTGGGACCAATTAGCAAGATATTGCTTTTTTCAATTTCGACATCCTTCAAATCTTCGGTAACTGCTTCTTTGTGGGGTATGCCATCCCGGGTAAAGACACCATCGCAGAGCAATCTTTTATAGTGATTGTATACTGCAACGGATAATGTCTTTTTGGCGTGGTCCTGCCCAACGACGTTTTCGTTCAAAACTTCCATTAGCTTCGCAGGGGAAACCATGTTGAAGTTGAATAGCCTATCTTCCTGCACCACGACGGATAAATTGCCCTCTTCACTTTGCCCATTGAAACTTTGAGGGTCTGGTTTGGAAGAAGCATCGGTCACCGTGGATAGAGAAAAACCTTTGCCAAGCGCCTGGGCGCATTTGGCAACGCAACTACTGCATATGAATATTCCATTGGGACCTGCGATCAATTTTTCTACTTCCAATTGAGATCTTCCACAAAACGAACATTTGATCAAATTAGACATAACCCTATCCCCGGCATTCAATTTTGATAAGTCCCCATGTCAAATCTATCCGGAATAAATTTTTATATGTAATAGGTTGATTCGGGTAAATATTTTGCAGCACACACTGTCCTCAAAATCCATAGGGCAGGCAAATAACAAACGCCACATCATACACTATAAATACTAATGCTTCCTGACAATAAGTCCAAACGAAGTTGACACGAATTGACCAAGCTGCAGCCGCAAATGAATTTTGTTCCCATAGTATGGAGGTGTATCGATATAATTGTCTGCTAAATATGTTCCAATCTTGAAATTCATAGGAAACACTTCATGGCCAAGCTTGCGTAATTCGTTGCCTACTCTTTCCACATCTCGCCTACGAAATATAAAACATTTTGGATCAAAACATGTATCTACATCCGATGATAAATTGAATTCCAAAGTATGTATAGCAATACCTCCATTTTTTAAAGTTTTTAGGTTTTCAATGAGAAATGCCATGCTTTTATCCATTCCTCCAATATGCTCAACCACACATGCAGACCAATTAAAATCGAATTTGCCATGCAAATCTTTTGGAATTTCATTCATGTTCAATGGCATAAATTGAACAAGTTTTTTGAATTTATCCGCCTGAACTATACCTCGAGTATTTAAATTTTCGACTTTATTCATGGTGTTCTCGTTGCTCTTTGCCCAACCAGTTGAATTGGGATCATTTATATCAAGATCAGTTGCAACTATCTCACATCCCATGCTTGCAAATAACGCTGGTAGAGGTTCAATCCCGCATCCAAAACCCAGACCTTTTTTACCGGATGCAAGCATGCCATTTTCATAGAGTGCCTGTGCAATATAGACAAATTCCCATTGCTTACGATGCATTCTAGGAGGTTCTTTTATCATTTTTACCCAATATTGATACAGGGGTAGATTGAAAAATTCTTGATTACAAAGCTGCGACACACAAACTAGAGGTGCAGGTGCATGCCAGTCACCCGCAACATAATTATCTTCAAAGTCATTGTGGGAACAAAGTTTTCCGTTTCGATTACTGAGAAACTGAGGATGTATACTTGGAATCCTATTCCGAATTCTGCTCCTAATCCTTTTCGATGGTATAAATCCACACAGTATTTTGATCAAAAATTTTTTTACTTTGCCATTGATATAATGTGAAAACATTGAGTCCATGCGCCAGTGAACCTTGTGGATATTTACAATAAAATCAAGGTATTAAACGATGAAATCACCGAAGTGTGGAAATGCTTTTAGGTTTTGGAAAACCAAACATTGCTATCGTTTACAACTGGCCAAGTTTAAAACTTTTCTATGGTATATTTTGCCTGTTGTAATGCTGTTTTAACCGCATTTAATCGGTTAAACGCGTCATTATCCTCATTGGCATTATGAATCATCACATTGACCTCCGACTCATATTGCAAAAGCTTATTTATTAATTCTTTACGGTAAAACCCGGATTTATCTTCCAGGAGATTTTTTTCCATGTCCACAAAAATTGGACGTTCTTTTTTTCCAAAATCCATTGCTTACAACTCCCCAATTTTTAGGATAATCGTTTGATTTCCTTTTGTTAATATGATATTTTCCGGGGTTATATCCTTTATGGAATAGCCATTCGAAAGCGTCGCACCAACCATGTACTTTGTCCCATCTTTGAAGCCTATCCAATTCAATCCAGTGTCACTGATGGAAACACTGTTGACTTCGCTTCCAAAATATTGCTGTTTAATAACCTCCGGATCACTTACTTTTACGAAATTTTTTATTAAAATGTCTTTGCCAAATGTCTTTTCTATTTGCAACTTTGCCAGCCGCCAATTTTCTTCTTCATCGGTGGATACTAGCCCTCCAATGGCTATGCCATCAGCTTGGGGAACAATACCAATTTTCCCGGTTAGTTTATGTTTTGCAATTATTGGTCTTGTTAGATTAAATGCCTTTGCCGGGAGAATCACTTCATCCTGCAAGTCAACAATTCCCATAACGTCTTCGACTATTCGCTTGCGAACCTTGCCCCATTTGTCTTTGTCATAGGCGTAGCCTGTTATAAGGAAAACCCCATTGGAAATAGATTGTACCCTGGGATGGGATTCAACATTGGCCAACAAAGCGTTAATTTCCGATAGAATTTTTTCTTCACTGTAAATTTTCTGTTTGATGGTAGGAGAGATAGACCTCAGTTTGGTACGCAGACTCGATAATTCTTCATTGGATATGGTATACCCTGTGGCAACAAACCCCATGGAAGTTCTGCTAATGGTTACATCGCCGGCCAACCCATGTTCGGTAACCGCATTTTGGAGGAGAGTAAATACATTGGGACTCTCGGAAACTTTGGCAGGGTCTGAAAACATGGAAACAAAAAATAGAAGGGCAGCGGCAAATCCAAATACTATCAAGGTAATTCCACCATATAACCAGGACCGCTTGCCCTTAATTTTGTTGAGTATTGTTGCGTTTGCGGAGATCCTATCGTCAACGACGACTTCCTGTTGTTCTTCGCGGGCAACATCTTCTTCCCCGAGCTGGGGAGCATCTGCCGCCGATATGGCAGGCCATGTTTGATTGGCAGGCCCAATGACCATATGGGTTGATCCGATTGTGATAAACTGGAATTCTTCGACGGTAACCGTTTCATCTTTGACCAATTTGCCATCGACAAACACTTTGCTATTCAGTGGTTTAAGCTTAATACCTTCCGTAGAAAAAGTGATTTCCATGTGTCTTGGCTCGATAAACGAATCCGACAACACAACATCGCTGTTGTTGCTACTTCCCACTACCACCGTTTCGTATCCGAAGACGGTTTCAGCTCCCTGGTGGTTCCCCGAAAGGATTTTTAACAAAAATTCAGAGTCTTTTTTCTTCATTACGAGCCGTCTATATATTGTTTTGCTTTTAAAAAATCAAATCTTATCCTCCATGCTCTTCGTTAAAAAGTTGGGCAAATTTCATTATTTTTGCTGCTTGCGGTGTAATTTTCACCCGTTGACCAAATTTGATCATTTATTAGTACCTTAAATTCAAAATTTGTTTTGGATGGCACATCTTTGCATTCCCACTGCCAGCGGTCGCCATTTGTATATTTCATTTCTATTCCTTTGTTCCAGGATAACCCGCAACCATCCCCACGGATATACAGACGGTTGCCAAAACCAATATCAGCCTTGGCAATAACCAGTAGTGTTTTACTATTTTGCCTAGCTACACCGGCAGCTGGCCTTTTTGCCGTATCCGGCTTGGATGTGTTTACATTCGTTTCCTTTTTTGTAACAAACTTCCCGCTATCTGTCTTTGATGCATGCATCGAATTATCCCCCTTTTTCCTATTACAAACAACCTTTCCAGAGAAATTTTTTTCTTTTCATGGAAAAGTCATCTTTCATCCTAACATTTTTTAGAAAAAATAAAATGCTTTTTATTAAAAATTTTTAACCGTTGGTCTTGACAAAATTTACCATTAAAACCATTGTGTCGCCCCATGAAGCATATTGTGGAATTTGTGGCTGGCATCTTACTCTTGTTGACATCGGCTTGTGGTAGCGTCGATTCTTCGAGTGCAAAAAGCTCACAGTTGCCCTGGGCAAGGCCAACCCAATGGGAACAAAACCCCACCCTTCGTCTGGAAGATTTGTCCTATTCTAGTGGCCATAAAAGTGGTCGTAGAGCTAATTAGAAGTTGGAAATTTCGACTCACCACGGTCTGCCTTCACTAAGATGTCAAAACTGGTAATAGTCCCAACGCCCATAGGAAATTTGGGTGATATTTCAGCCAGGGCCATTGATGCGCTGGCCAAGTGTGATATTATTCTCTGTGAAGATAGGCGGGTGTGTTCCAAATTGTTGAACCACTTGAAAATGGACAAAAAGATGCTCACCTACCGCGACGACAACGAAGAAAGGCAGGTCCAAAAAATAATAGACCTGATAGGGGAAGGAAATACCGTTTGTTTAACAAGTGATGCGGGGACTCCTGCGATAAGTGATCCGGGATATAGGATCGTAAATGCATGCCGTAGGCGTAAAATTCCGGTGGAGCCGCTTCCGGGAGCCTGTGCACTCATTACTGCCCTGGCGGCATCGGGATTACCTAGCGATGGGTTCCTGTTCCTCGGATTTTTACCGAGTAAAACGTCGGCTCGGACTAATATGTTCAAAAAATATGCCGACTTCGACCATAGTTTGATATTCTATGAATCCTGCCATAGGATTTTGAAATTTTTGAAAGACCTGCAAGATGTAATGGGGGAAACCAGGGTAATCTGTGTGGCTAGGGAAATGACAAAATTACATGAGATATTCCACGTGGGCGAAGTTGGTCAGGTTTACGGTGAAATTATGGGGATGTCCACAAAAGGTGAGTATGTCATAGTGGTGGCTCCCCGACGATTCAAATTTAACCCCTAACCTTTCAATTTATAATTTTCTTGACCGTTGGTGGATATGACATAGCAATGACTATCATGTTTCCCGAAGATATGTCCCGCAGGCGGAAAAACAGAATTTTTGCTGTACAGTTCATGTACTCCTGGTCCATAAACAAAAATGAAGAGTTTGTACAAATCGGTGACGTTGTTGACGCTTTTATGGATTCTTACTTTCCCGGGGAAAACGACCAGTACAAATTTGGGAAAGAGCTTGGGGTGGGGGTTGTTGAAAACATTGACGTCGTCGATGACCTGATAAAAAAACATGCCACCCATTGGTCTTTGGACAGAATAGCAATCGTCGACCTGGCTGTTTTAAGGGTTGCCATATATGAAATGCTATTCCGGGACGACATCCCTCCCATAGTTGCCATGAATGAGGCCATAGACATTGGGAAAATCCTATCGACGGAAGAATCCGGAAGATTTTTGAATGGGGTCCTGGATGGTGTTAAAAAAAAGCTGACTCGCCCATTGCGGGAAGCTGGGAAATAGTATCGGCACGCGTCTTTCGCCCCTTTCCCCATCCGCCGCCTCTCCAACAGATGTGAATTTTCCTTCCTTCCTTTTTATCCAAATTTTTATGGGGATTGAATTTAGGGTAAATTCAATGGTTGCCCATGAATCTTTAAAAAAGGGTAATTTGCAAATCTTCCTGAGCAGCGTGAGATTTTTTATGCCAAATATTTTTTATGAAAACGTTGCCTTCCTCTTCCAATTCCTTGAGCACGTCTTTGGCACGGGCGATGACTTTGCCGGGAATGCCCGCCAGCTGGGCCACATGGATTCCGTAGGACCTATCGGCCGCTCCGTCTAGAACTTTCCTCATAAAAATTATCCCATCGTTCCATTCCTTAACTTCCATTTGGAAATTTTTCATGCGGGGCAGGGTTTGGGATAGCTTTGTCAACTCATGGTAGTGGGTGGCGAATAGTGTTTTAGGTCCCCTGCCATCGTCCCTGTGGAGGTGTTCAATAACCGCCCAGGCAATGCTTAATCCATCATATGTACTCGTGCCGCGACCCACTTCGTCCAAAATTATCAGGCTAGAGTTCGTCATATTGTTCAAAATATTGGCGGTTTCTGACATTTCCAACATAAACGTTGAACGTCCACGGGACAGGTCATCGCCGGATCCAATGCGTGAAAAAATTTTGTCGATGAGCGAAAGTTTGCATTGCTTGGCGGGAACCCAGCAGCCAATGTGAGCCAACAACGCAATTAGGGCAACCTGGCGAATATAGGTAGACTTGCCTGCCATGTTTGGTCCGGTAACCAAAGCGATCTGAACCCCATCGTTTTTTAATCGCAGGTCATTGGGTATGAAATTCGAAATGTCTCCGCAGGTATCCGAACTTTCGCGCCTCAGCATTTGTTCGATGACCGGGTGTCGACCATCTACGATTTCCAAACAATCTTCATTGACTATTTCTGGACAACAGTAGTGATACTCTTGGGATAGCTCCGCCCATCCACAAAAAACGTCCAACCGGGCCAGTGCCTTTGAAGCCATCAGCAAGTCCTGAAAGTTTTCCAATGTCCTGGCAACCAATTTGTCGAAAATTTGTTCCTCCAATGCGATGGACAAAGTTTGGGCGTTTAAAATTTCTATCTCTTTCTTTTTTAATTCATCCGTGGTATATCGTTCCGCGTTAACCGTCGTTTGCCGCCGAATGTAATAGTCGGGGACAAGGCGCAGGTTGGACTTTGTCACTTCGATAAAATACCCAAATCCTCCATTGTATTTGACCTTTAGGCTTTTGATCCCCGTTTGCAATTGTTCCTTGCGTTCGAAATCATTGATCCAGGATTTGCAATTCGTTGATAGGTTGCGATATTCATCAAGTTGAACATCGTAGCCTGTTTTTATGTAGCCACCGGACAGTAGGTCAGCCGGCAAATTATCCCCCAAAGCAGATAATAGGAGATGTTTTAATTCATCGCAGGTGTGAATTTGTTCGGAAAATTTTCTCAGTTCGGGGACCTTGCTGGCTTCTAGAAAATTTTTTAAAGCGGGGAATTGTTCGATGGTTAACTTGACCGCATTTAAGTCCCGCGGATTTCTCATGTGGTTTTGCAGGCGCGTCAAAATCCGCGATAGATCATGGGTATTTTTCAAACAATTTTTAACATTGAGCCGCAGGGCTTCATCTTCCCAAAATGCACATACGCAGTTTTGCCGTCCCAAGATTTCATTTTTTTGCAAACTAGGTTCCATCAAAAACCTTTCCAATTGCCGGGCACCCGATGGAGTCGTCGTGCGGTCGATGGCATGTACGAGTGATCCGATTTTTTGACCGGAAACGGAATAAAAGATTTCCAAATTTTTGACCGTGGAATTGTCGATTTGTACGGACTCTTGCGGTCTATACAATCGAATGGATTTAACATTCTGCGGCTTCTGGCGGAAATTCTCTTCGGCGTAGTGGAGGAGTGCCCCGGCGGGACCGAGGGCGGGATAATCGTTGGGAGTTATTCCATAGCCATCGAAGTTTAGTACTCCCAAAATTTCTTTGGCAACATTCGCACCGTGAACCTTGTCGAAATAAAATTCTGGCAATTCCGATAGGGTACGTCCTTTGACCAGATCATTTAGGGATTCTCTAACATTTGTGTCCAGACTTTGCCACTGGGATTGTGAATTTTCTGGAACTATGATTTCGGAGGGGTTCAGGGCGAAGGTAATGGGAAATAGTCTTCGGGGATCGGGGGATGTTGCGATTTGCAATTCACCCGTCGATGCTTCCAGCCATGCCAAGGAAAATTCGTGTTTTTTGATATTTATTGCCAGAATGTATTTGTTTCGTCTGGCGTCCAATTGGTGTTCTGCAAGTATGGTGCCCGGCGTAAGAATTCGTGCCAGGGATCGTTTTACGAGATGTCCCGGTTTGGGGATACCAATTTGGTCGCAGATGGCGATTTTGTACCCGCGGTTTAAAAGTTTATTTATATATGATGTGGCGGCGTGGTAGGGGACTCCCGCCATCGGCATTGTTCCTCGCCGGGTTAGTGTTATTCCCAATAGGCGTGCTCCGATTTCCGCATCTTCGTTAAACAATTCGTAAAAATCACCGAGATGGAAAAATAGTAACGTTTTTTTCGGCAATGTTTTTTTGATTTCCAAATATTGCCGCATCATGGGGGTTGATGATTGGTCTTTTTGCATCGTTTTGCTTCAAAATATGGTCAACCACTTCGATTACAAATAAAATTTTGATATTTAATGGGGGATCAAAAATGAACATCCCAATATTACAAATGCACATAGGATGATCAGCCAGTTGATCGCGGGAGATGGATGGAAATTGCCCACTTCCCGGGGGGAAGATTTATTTTGAAAAATCGCCAGTATCCACCTGAGATACACATAGCCCATGGAGTAAAAACAAACCGTGTACATTACGAAACTCCATGGCCGTCTGAAATTATAAACAGCCTTTAAAAATTCTATTCGCCAGGAAAATCCCTGCAGAGGGGGAATTCCCAGTAAAAATATCATTGCTAGGCATAGTGGAAGGGCGATGACCTTTCTTCTTTCAAAGAGTTTATAAAAATTTTCCACATGTACGGACCGTTGATTGTATTCCAATTCTTTTAGAAATCCAGCTATCAGTAGAATTGCATTGCCGGCTAGGTATGGTATGAAAAATGCATGGAAGAATTTCTGTGGATTTTCGAAGGGTAGTCCCATGGCAAACATATTTGCCAAAAAAACAGACTGGGCCAAGTCCGTACGTTCAAAAAACCTCGAATAATTTTCAGCGTACAGGGCAAAGGCCACGGCCAACAGCATGATTAAATTCAACAGAATAAAAGGTATCCCAAAGAATTCCAATCCGGTAACATGCAAAAACCAAGCCAGCAAAATTTTACTACCAATATGAAGCAACAGACGCACGCATAGAGATTTCGGCCGCAATGGATCGGGCAAATTCCCTAAGGCATAGGATACAAAAAATACCGGTATCGTTAAAATATTCATCCGCAACAGATTTTATCATGGATAAAGATTTTTTATCCCATGCAAATGTTTTTATTTACGGTGGAGATAGATTTGGCAGGTCCCAAACACAGGATATCACTAGGATGGTTTTCTACGCCAAGGAATCAAATTAAATATATTGCCATTCACCGCCGACTCGGTAACTTGGCACCAAAAATTGAGTTTGTTGGCAGTAAAAAATGGAAACCAAACACATTATAGCGGAGATTGAGTCGTTTGGTAGTCCGTCCTCCGCCAAGCAATGTGGAAGATTTTTTCAAGCGGGGCCCGGCCAATATGGATACGGTGATAAATTTTGCGGTGCGAGTGTGCCAGACCTGCGAAAAGTCGCAAAAAAATATTCCAACATTTCATTTGGTGAAATTGAAAAATTGCTGCAAAATTCGCTGCATGAGGCACGTTTTGTGGCTCTCGTTTTACTAACTGAAAAATTTAAAACGGCTCCGGAGGAAGTGATTCGCATCTACCTCACCAACACACGATTTATAAATAATTGGGACCTGGTAGACGTTGCTGCATACAGGATTTGCGGGGCATACTGTCAGAGGAACGATGGAACAGATATCATTTGGAAGCTAGCAAAATCCAACAATTTGTGGGAGAATCGGATTGCCATAGTGGCATCATTTGCATTCATTAGAAATGGCAAATTGCAATTGACAATTGACCTATGCGAACATTTTCTCAACCACCCACACCACCTTATGCACAAGGCCTGTGGCTGGATGTTGCGGGAAGTGGGAAAAAGAGATGAACCCTTGCATTGAATTTTATTAATTCCCACAAACTTCCAGGGATTATGAAATCCTACGCATTGGAAATTATTCGGAAATCCATTTAAAATTTCACACAGCACCGGCAAAAATCCCCGATGGTGCCTTGACTTAACAAATAATTTACATAATTTGCGTTTTCATGGCATATGGAGTGTAAAAAAATCAAAGCTGGCTGTGTGATATGGTGTGCCCTGCTGGGGCTAATTTGCCCCATGGGGATGGCAACGGCGGAGAATCTATCTTCCCCCCTTGAGGCACAAAATGTAACCTACGGCGAAAATGCCGACGATGTTATTCCCATTGTCCTTTCGGCGGATAACAATTATGGGCCACAGATGTACATAACGGTGTCGTCGATTTTGAAAAATTCGAATGCCGATACACACCATGATTTTCATTTGCTCGTCCCTTCGAATTTTGAGAAAAGGTATAAAGTTTCCATTCTTGAGTTGGGGATCCGCCATGGGTCTAAAATTAATTTTGTGGACATGGGGACAGCATTTGCTAACTCGCCATTGAAAAATGAGTGGCCAGCTCCTGTCTACTATCGGCTATTGATTCCAAGCCTATTGCCGAATTACAAAAAATGCCTATACCTCGACACCGACATAATCGTCAGCCGTGATCTAATGGAACTATTTAACACAGATCTTGAAGGTTTTTACATTGCTAGCGTAAAGGATATGTCCGTTGCAATGAATGAAGCATATCTATCGTCTATCAATCTACACAACGTCGACCACTACATAAATTCTGGGGTTTTGGTCATGAACCTCGATTTAATGCGTAGAGATAATGTGCAGGAAAAACTTGTGGCAATGGCAAAACATGGCATCGATGGGCAAAGAGCCTTTGGGTACGCTGACCAGGATGCACTCAATATCGTATGCCGTGATAGAATAAAATTTTTAGACCTAAAATTTAATACTTTTCCCGGAATAATTGAATCAGCCCTAAATTCCGAAGATGATCGAATAAAAATTCAAGAATTTCATGGGGAAAAACAACTTAATGACGCTTGCAATGATCTCGTCATCCTACATTTTGCCGGAGGAAAACCCTGGAAATTCCCTGAGACAATGTTTGATGATAGGTGGTGGGAAATATGCCGCCAAAGCCCCTTTTACGAAGAGGTATTCGGCAAATATATCACATCTAGAGTACTTGCCGATGTGGATGCTATAATTGAACGCAAATCTTTTAGGTATAGCAAATGTAACTACTACAGGTGTGTGATTCTTTCCAAACTGACATGCGGTAAGAAAAAAGCCCATTACCAGCGTAGATGCAAAGAGATAAAAAAAGTATTGGGAATTCACTGAAAATATCTTGGGTAGCTTTCTTTTCTATGAAAAATTGCCTCCGGGTCTATGAAAATCCTCGATGGTGTCTTGACCTAACAAATGATTTATATAATTTACATTTTCACGGCATATGAAGTGTGAAAAAATCAAAGCTGGCTGTGTGAATATACGGTGTCCTGTTATTCCCATTGTCCTTTCAGCGGATAACAATTATGGGCCACAGACGTACGTAACGGTATCGTCGATTTTGAAAAATTCGAATGCCGATACGTGCCATGATTTTTATTTACTCATCCCTTCGAATTTTGAAACAAGGTATAAAGTTTCCATTCTTGAGTTGGGGATCCGCCATGGGTCTAAAATTAATTTTGTGGACATGGGGACGGTATTTGCTAACTCACCTTTGAAAAGGGATCGACCAACTCCTACCTATTATCGGCTATTGATTCCAAGCCTATTGCCGAATTACAAAAAATGCATATATCTTGACACCGACATAATCGTCAGCCGTGATCTAATGGAACTATTTAACACAGATCTTGAAGGTTTTTACATTGCTGGCGTCGATGAATGGGGTACCGCAGTAGATGAAGCAAAATATCTATCATCCATCAATCTGCATGGGGTCGACTACTACATAAATTCTGGGGTTTTGGTCATGAACCTCGATTTAATGCGTAGAGATAATGTGCAGGAAAAGCTCGTGGCAATGGCAAAACATGGCATCGATGGGAAAAGGGCTTTTAGGTACCCTGACCAGGATGTACTCAATGTCGTATGCCATGGTAAAATAAAACTTTTAGATTTAAAATTTAATACTTGCCCCGGAACACTTGAATCAGCCCTAAATGCGGAAGGTGATCGAATAAAAATTCAAGAATTTTATGGGGAGAAACAGCTCTATGACGCTTGCAGTGACCCCGTTATTGTACATTTTTTTGGGGAAAAGCCATGGCAGTCCAACGCGGCAATGTTTGATGATAGGTGGTGGGAAATATGCCGTCTGAGCCCTTTTTACGAAGAAGTGCTCCGCAAATATATCTCATATTGTGACTCCAGGTATAACAAATACAATTACTATAGGAATGTGATTCTTTCCAAATTAACATGGGGGAAGAAAAGGGTCCACTACCAGCGTAGATACGAAGAGATAAAAAAAGTATTGGGAATACCTTAAAAATATCTTAGGTAGTTTTCTTTTCTAT
>JAIRMM010000038.1 GCA_031258695.1 Puniceicoccales bacterium | reverse complement strand
TTCTTTTGCTCGACGTCAAACTCGCCATCGAACGTCACACTGGCAGCGGGCGTACTATTATCACTGGTGACACTTATGCTACCCTTACGCTCCCCATCCTGGTCTCTAAATGTGACTTTGTTATCGGCGGAATTATCTATTTGCCACTCTTGTGCGGAAGCCTCTGGATCCTCTATGGTTCCATTTAGCGCAGCGGCTACCGCCGAACCGTGGCAAAAAATCCCCACCAGGCACGCCAAAATAAAGCTTTTTCCCCTTGATTTGATCCTGATTCGATCCCGATTTGATATTGATTCGATATTAATTTGATATTTCATTATACCCTCCTAACTTTAGGAGAGAGTCTAGGGCCTTTTACACAATTTTCAATATTTTTTTATAAAAATTTTTACTAAATATTTACACCGGCAACTTTTCACCGTATTTTACCTTGCATGTTTCATAGCTACTATCTACGCGAATCTCAAAAAAGAGGGGCGAAAAATGAATTTTCACCGGCAACTTTTCACCGTATTTTACCTTGCATGTTTCGTAGCTACTATCTACGCGAATCTCAAAAAAGAGGAGCGAAAAATGAAAAAGCCCTAGGGGAGATGGATGGAAAAACAACCCTAGGACAGATAAGGCTTTCTATGTCAATGGACAATCTTTGCAAGAAAAAAATTCCTTAAAAAACGGTCAATCATAGAAACTATGGTCGGAAGATTTAAAAATTTCTTCGGAGAAACATTTTCCCGTTTCCATCCCTCACAATCCGCTTATTCTGCCATTTGTTCCGCTATTATTATTTTCAACTTAGCTCCTTCTTTTTGAGATTTACGTTTTAGGATAATCCCTTGAAGCGGGATTTTTTCATGTGGGATCTACTTGCTTCCTAAAGTTTTCTGGAAAATAGTTAAAGTCAACACTTGACTTGACGGCGTTAACCCGTTAAAATGTTAACACTTTGGGTACGGAAATTCCAAGTGAAACTCCGGGTTCGCAGCCTGATCTTGATAATCCTGGCGTAGGTGGTACTTCGGGAGAGGGAGGCGAAATAGCCGACAAAGTAGCAAGGTGCACCCCTGAGTTGGTCGTTCCGCCCATTAACCCATTTAATAGCATAATTGTGTTTAACCCTGGGGATAACGTAGACACAGGTAACGCGGTTGGCAATTTGCAATTTGGGGAATTGAACAGGATTTCGGATTTACTGGATGGGAGCAATAAGTTTGTTCAGAAATGTTCCCTGAATGACATAATGTTCCTCGTAATGTTGATTATGATAAAGTCAACATCCGAACAACGGGAATCGCGGTTCGAAAGCATGTCAGCCAAAAAAGCTGTGAGTGCCAAGGCATCAATTGCGGTCTATGAATTAAAAATGGCGGAAGCAAAAGCCACCTACGAGAAGGAAAAAAAGGCAGCCGAGCTAAAGAAAATAATGGCGATAGTAAACATGGCTTGCGCTTGCCTATCAATTGTGGCTTCGGCGGCAACCATTGTTTCTCAGGTTTCTAATGCCGTAAGTTCATTGGCTAGAGCAGTTTCGACGATATCAAATGCTCTTTCTAGTCTTGCCAGCGCCGCCGCTACCGTAGTACAAGGGGCTATTGGGCTTCAGCTTGCGGAAAAAGGAAAAGATGTTGCTCTCATAAGAGCTGAAGCTGTTCTATTGCAAGCGTTTTTTGAAGATACTATGAAACAAATTCGAAACATGAGTGAAGCCTACAGTGCGTCCCAACAAAACATTACTTCGAGTTTGCAGTCCATGCAAAAGATTTTGGAAGAGCAACAAAATACACGCCTGAGTGTTGCAAGAAATATTTAACTAGTTCCTGTGAAACCAGTCTAACTCGCTGAATATTACATGGTTTTTAACATTCTTGCAACCGATTGCATCGGGTATATTACATTTTACATAATTGACAAAGCTATTTTTTCCTTTAGTTGTAGTTTATAGGGTAAAAATATGTCAACGTCGAATGTTAGTCTATCAGTCTTTGGCTCCAATGAAACACAAGCGGTATTCTTTGAACAAGGTGTTTATGAAGGCCAAAGAGCAGATCTACACCCGGAATCAAAGTCAATGCTCGAACTTGCCTATGAAATGGACGACTGTCCAACGGAAGCAAGGCTTGTTCGGGATAAGCTTACCAAACGGGACATAAAAGACAAAAAAAAGGCGACGGAAAAAAAGAGAATTTTAACTTCACGTATTAATAAATTGGACCAAAGTCGTGATCCAAGGGCATACGAAGAGTATGAGCGCAAATTTAACCGCCTAAAGCAACAGCTTATGTTGCAAAATCCGCAATTCAGGGAAGGTGAGGGCAGTAAAGAGCTTACCTATGAGGGAGAACCTTTTTCTGCCTACCTGCTGAGAAATCTTCCAATGGACTTCCATGAAGTCACGGAACAGGATAATGTGCTGGAATACTTACTTCAAATAGAAGAGTTTGAGGCTAGTTCCAACGAAGAAGAAATTCTGCAATGTGAGAAGATGATTAAAAGGTTGGAAGGACAGCCGGATGCAAAGTCACGGGAGCGCATAGAGGAGTTTTCCCAGAAAATACATTCCCTCCGAGAGCAAATCCAGTTCTCGACATTCGCCAGGCAGTCAATCGGGGAATCCCTGCAAAATTTAAGAAAAATTCATGGCCAAGAAATCAAGGATGGGTACAATATTATCCCAAAGGCAGCAAGTTTGCTCAATGGCACATTAACAATAGGAGGGAAACAGCTGTCATCCGTTGACATAGCGGCTATTTACAGGGATAACATTTTGTGTTGCGAGGACTTTTTGGAAGTCTTTTCCACGATTGTTGTCATATGCTATGGTACATGATTCGACCAAAAGCTCACCACCGCATTGATGATAATATGGCAATTTGGACAAGGGATACACATCGATGGAAAGAAAAGATTCACAATCAAAAAAAAAGAAGAATGAAGGAATCAATGTAAAAGATTTTAATATGACGGTCCATATGCTGCTCGAATTATTGGGTAGGGATATGGAATCTGCTAATCCGTCGCGGGATAGGGATATGCTTGTGTCCATACGGGATGGCTTGTTTCGCGTGGAAGTGGCTGGCCAATTGTTCGAACACATAAAAGCATACCGGGCATTGTTGATAAAACATTTCCCAGAATGCGCAATGGTTGAATTTAACAAGGAGCGGCACATTCACCTTGCGGAAGAAGCTGCAAAATTATCGGTTCAAGCATTTGCTGGAAAAATGCAGATACAAGAATTTTTGAGAGGATTTGGGGTCGACATGGAGAATCCTCAAATGGCAATATTCGCCATAACACAATTCATTGAAATGGTACGGCAATTGCCCCTGAAGTTTTTTGTGGATCCTGATAACAGGCTGCAGATAATTACTGCCATGCAACGCGAATTGGACGAATTGATTGTGCTGGAAGAGACCACACAAGAAGAAATAGTGGAAGGTGTAAACGATTAAAATTATGCAACTCGGTGAAGTATTACAAGAATTTGGAGCTCTGGCTGGTTTCAAAACCCTTGAAACCAACGAAAATGGTGTTGTTCATATGACCATACACAAAGTTGGGGATTTGTTCATCGATGAAAAGTATCGCGATGAATCGGGGGGTTGTGTATTTATATATCTTTTGCGGGTATATGACCGAATAAATGGTAATGTGTATAGGCGGGCTTTGTCGCTGTGTGACTATGAACCGGATGAGGAATTTTTGGTAAACCCTGTTTTGCACAATGATCAAGCCCTCGGGTTCGCGATTAAATGTCCGCTGATAACCTTCGATCTAAATGTTTTGCAAAAAGTTATTCATAAATTAAAAGATTTACAGGATAGGCTCGAAGGATCCGATGGATCCCTATCCGCATAGGAAAGTTTGACAGATGGATTCCGAAGAAAAAAATAAAAAGCCGACCAAAAATACCGAAAAGTATGCCATGGATTTCGGTATTGTAAACATATCGAAATTGCCGGCGGGAGAACAACGGATGCGACTGCCAGGAAATGTGTCCATTGATCCCTGCGAAGGGAAAATAGAAGAAAAACTGAAAAAGGTCCTAGAATTTAAAACCCTAAACAAATCGATGGTGCAACTGCTACGACCATTCGTAACGGATAGAAGTATACTTACCCCCCAACGATTTAGGTTAAAAATCAGGCAGGCATATAAGCTTTTTGCCGACGTCATAGCAAAGGAGGGTGAAAATTATCCATACAGGGAACTCTTCGAGGATGTCATAGGTCTACTAAAAAACGAAGAAGAAAAGTGTGAACTCCTCGACCAATATCGACATATGTTATTAATGGGATGATCATATGTCTAAAATGTGTTGATTTTTCTTTTTGGTGTGCTAACATGTTTTTTCAAACTTAAGCTGTGTGGATAAAAGTCAGAAAGAGTTTCTTTTGGTATTGGCGTATTTGTACATTTGTTATGGCAAATATGATGAAGCTTTAATGCTGCACAGGGGGCTATATGAGTTTTTCTCGGATGACATAGAAGTATTGCTTGGCCTAAGCTTTTCACTATATTTTACAAGTCGCCCACTCGAAGCGGTGCAATATCTGGAAAAGCTCGATGGACTTGCAATGATATCCAAATATCAAAAGTTATTCTTTTTGTTGAAAAGCCATGTGACTTGGAGTATCGGCAGAGATAGTGAAGCACGGGATAATCTTATTTATTATCTCGGGTTGGAGGAAAAAGAAATTCGAGAACAAGAAGCCAATGTTGGCAAAGGAGTAGAGGAGTATCTATTGTGAGTGCAAAAGGTGGAGTACTGAAATTATCGAGGTTCAATGACATTATTTTGGCCTTTTTGGTCATGATGATCATAGTGTTGATGATCATTCCGATCCCAACGTGGCTGCTCGATGTGCTCCTTGCGGTTAATCTTACCATATCCGTGCTGTTGCTCATGCTGGCGATGTATATCCCACGAACGTTGGAACTTTCCACCTTTCCAAGCATATTGCTGTTTACCACTCTGTTTAGGCTAGCCCTTAACATTACAACTACTAGGCAAATTTTAATACACGCCGATGCCGGAGACATTATTCACACATTTGGAAATTTCGTCGTCGCTGGAAACTTTGTCGTCGGTGCGGTTATATTTTTAATCCTGTTGATTGTACAATTTGTTGTTATCGTCAAGGGTGCTGAGCGTGTTTCCGAGGTCGCTGCTAGGTTTACCCTCGACGCCATGCCGGGCAAACAGATGAGCATTGATGCTGATTTGCGAGCCGGTGCCATCGATAACGATACGGCAAAGTTTAAACGTGATGAACTCGGCCGCGAAAATCAACTGTACGGAGCACTCGATGGGGCGATGAAATTTGTAAAGGGGGATGCCATTGCCGGTTTGATCATAACAACGATTAACATAATAGCGGGTCTTATCATAGGCATCACCCAGAAGGGAATGGATGCGAGCAAAGCATTGAAAACCTACTCAATTTTAACAATTGGAGACGGTTTGGTATCCCAGATCCCCGCCCTTTTGATCGCGATAACGTCCGGTGTTATTGTTACCCGTGTTGCTTCCGACGCATCCTCTGCTTTGGGTCAAGATATTGGCAAACAAATATTTGCCCAGCCGAAAGCGTTGCTCATTGCCGGCGTGATGGTTATCCTCATGATGCTAATTCCAGGATTTCCAAAGGTCCCGTTTTCAATTTTGGGGGTAATGTTATTTTTCGGAGGCAAGAGAATGTCAAAGCCGACGCGGGCAGCGACACCTACGATTTCCCGGGCGGGAGCAGGATTGCCATCCGACGCTACTCCGAAGGCATCGCAAGCGAAACAGGATGATGGTGAGTTTTCCGTCACAGTGCCATTGCTGCTGGATGTGGCGACGGTCATAGAACAATCCGTCGAGCCTGATCTTCTAAACGATCAGCTGATCCAGGTCCGCCAAGCCCTATACTATGACCTCGGGGTACCATTTCCCGGCATTCACCTGCGATTTAATGAAAACTTGAGCGACGGCATGTACCAAATTCTACTCCAGGAGGTGCCCGTATCCCAGGGAAAAATATTACCCGCCCATGTCCTTGTTCGGGAGACGAAGGAAAGCTTGGGAATTCTAAACATCCAATTCAAGGAGGAAAAACCTTTCCTGCCGAATATGCCATCGCTGTGGGTAGAAAATACACTGATCCCTCAGCTGGAACGGGCAAATATTCAATACATGAAAACTCCTCAAATATTTACCTATCACCTATCATTCATTCTCAAAAAGTACGCATCGGAATTTCTTGGGCTGCAAGAAACACGGTTTTTATTGGAAAACATGGAAAAATTATTTCCCGAACTCGTCAGGGAAGTTCAGAGGGTATTGCCCGTTCAGAAAATTTCCGAGGTGTTGCAACGTTTGATACAGGAAGAAATTTCCATTAGAAACCTGCGACTGATCATGCAATGTTTGATCGAGTGGGGACAAAAGGAAAAAGAACCTATCCTATTGACGGACTATGTTCGTACAACCCTGAAGCGCTACATCAGTTACAAATACTCCGGTGGACAAAACATTTTGGCGGTTTACCTGCTTGATCCCGCCGTTGAAGATGTCGTCAGAAAGGCCATTCGCCAGACGTCTGCGGGAAGCTATCTCGCCCTCGATCCCGAAGTGGCCAAAAAGCTTGTCCATGCCATCAAAGAAGAGGTTGGAGACTTTACCAACGAAACGAATCGTCCAGTACTTCTCACATCCATGGACATTCGCCGCTATGTTCGCAAGTTGATAGAGCTTGAACTCTATGAATTACCGGTCCTGTCCCACCAAGAGCTGACAGAAGAAATAACAATCCAGCCGCTTGGGAAAATTGCCATGCCTAGGTAAAAATAGATAACCCATGGGATTCGAAGGAGGAAACGGTGATGTCAAGGAAACATCATTTCCATTTGAAAAGATTTTTCAGGAAGGAAACAATTTTTTTGCGAAAGGATTGGCGGGGAGTTGTTTGTTTGAGCTGCCCAAGCGTACTACTTCGATAGGAACTGCGCGATATTTTTGGGATAGCCAAAAACTTTTGCCCATTTATGGATGAGACAAACTTTGAAGCGGATGAGACCGGGTCTTTTAGCAATCCATCGGGACTACATTTTATGATGTCGCAAATTTCATCGAAATGCAGAATACACATCTGATATGCCCCCTTTTTGTAGTTGTCTAGGCATGATTTGACGCAGGGGACTATGGTATTTGGAGCAACGTGCACCTTCGAAATTTTTCTATTGCAGTTGTGGGTGGATACAGCAAACAGCTGCCTTTGGAGATTATAAATATTGCAGGCATGGGCCGTTGGCTCGCCATCAATTACCACCTGCAACATGTTGTGGTGTTTGGAAATTATCTCATTGCTGGCAAATAGTGGTTCGTTAAAGTCAAATAGGTAGGGAAAATTATTGAAATGTGAATCCAAATACTGGAAAAATGTATCCGTTGGAACATTTACCCATCTGCCGTGCTTGGGGTCGGTTTCGCTGCTGGCGATTTCCCAGTATTGGAAAATGGAATGTCCATTTAACAAAAATATGGCATCGAACAAAGTTTGCCCATTGGAGAACAGGTTTTCGAAAAATTCATAGTGGTTGTTTTTTAGAAAAGCAACCCTGTAGGGAACCTTCGTCGATTTTAGACCTTCCCTGCACATATCGCTGGGGGGAAATCCTACAAAAACCGTAGCCTTCGAAATATCATTGATAAAAAACATTTTCTGACTTTTCCAAACATCCGCACTCAAATTTTCACATAGAAGGTCACAATCTCCACAGAGAAAAATCCCCGCCCCATTGGCAATGCTTTTGATCAATTTTAGCTGTTTATAGGCAAAAAATTGCAATATTTTATGGAACAGTATCCTGTCGGGGAGTTGTTTTTTTACTATATCTGCTATTCTGCGGCTATACATTTTGAGAATATCCGGCCATTGGGAAAAATCGTTGGTGCCAATTTGGTCAGACAGTGCGCAATATAGAGAATACTCTTCGATCCAATAGCCATGTTTGTCGCAAAAGTTTGTAAATTCTGTCCGCAGAGTTTGAGTATTATGCCTATCAAAAAAATCCATTAGGCGACCAATGGTTTCTTCGGCTGGAAAAGTTTCCCCTAAAACGGCGGGGGATAAAATATTTTCATCAATCGCAAATGATGAGATTATTTTTTCGTTCCTGCGGGCGAAGATACTTCCGATGTTCAAAAATTTTATCCTGCAACCATTCAAAAATTTCATCAAACTCTCCATGTCATTTTTCGTTTTGAACAACTGCATGTTAGTCAATATGTCCAATCTAACACCGAAAGTTCGGGATTTCCCATTGAAAGAATTAACAAATTTCGTCCTTACATCTGCCACACTCCTAAGGATACTAAACAAATGTTACTTGTAAAGTCGCCGATGGCTGCCCTGGGACAAAATTTTATTTTTTGGCAGGATAGTGTAAGAAACCACGATGTATTTTAAACATTTTGCCCGTTTCACCTTCTTACCAAAATCCCTCGCATCGGGCCATTGTTCATCATTTTCAGTGCCGTTTGGATATTTTCTTCCGTGCAATTGTACAGCACTTTCACTTCCGAATCCCCATTGACCGTATCGATGGAACAAATGATTCCGACGACGCCAACGCCTTTCCCATCCCCTTCAAAGACATCAATGCCTTCCCCATCCTGCGATTGTGTGCCGTTGATGAATCCGTAGTCTATGGGATAAATCAAAGATGGGAAACGTGGATGAGACGTACCCCTTGGGCGGTCAATCGTAATTCCATGTTCACGGATTAGCCGTTCAAACGTTTCAAAAAATACGCCCCTATCACTCATCGCCCTTGCCTCTTAGCCGCCAGCGCCACTGTGAATAAAATTTTATCTCTTGGAGAACTGGAATCGTTTTCTTGCCCCCGGCTGTCCTGGTTTTTTCCGTTCCCTAACTCGACTATCGCGGGTAAGCAGGCCTTCTTTTTTCAACACCGTTCGTAGTTCGGAATTCATTTTTTCGAGAGCCCGGGCAAGCCCCAATGATATTGCACCCACTTGACCCATTATTCCTCCCCCCGAAGTTTTCACACTAACGTCAAGCCTATCGACATTGTTGGTCAGCACTAGGGGGGCAAAAAGTTGCCGTTCCGCACTGTCCAGGGGACAAAATTCAGCAACACCCTTTCCATTTATGTCGAACTTTCCCGTTCCTTCGCAAACTTTAACGCAGGCGACGGCACATTTCCTACGCCCTGTACCACAATATGTATTTATTTTCCTAGATACCATCTTATAAAATCTTTTTACCCATTAACATCAATGACAACCGGTTGCTGTGACGCATGCGAATGATTTTCGCCCTTGTACACCTTCAACTTGGTTATTAACTTTCTCGAAAGTTTATTTTTTGGCAACATTCCCCTTACCGCGTGCTCTATCAAGAATTCAGGCTTTTTTTCTCGCATGTGAGAGACGGGGACATATTTTTCTCCCCCCTGGTATCCCGAATAGAACATGTATTTTTTGGCATCATTTTTATTGCCCGTCAGTTTAACTTTCTCGGCGTTGATAACAATTACAAAGTCTCCCGTATCCATGTGTGGAGTGTACATGGGCTTGTTGCGCCCCCGCAAAATGTTAGCAATTTTGACGGCCAGGCGACCCAAGACTTTCCCCTTGGCGTCCAATAAAAACCATCGCCTATGCTCAATATCCTTCGCCGTCGCTAAAGTTGTACTCATAATAACAAGATGCAAGCTAAGTCCGACTTGGACTTTGTCAAATAATTTTTGTAATTTTCTTGGAGCATTCCAACGCTTGCCGTTTTCTTGCACCGCTGGGGTGAAACTACCGACGAATGCCATGGTTCCCAATGGCGAACGAGAAACTCTCGGGAGAGAGCCCCTGCCGTTTCCACTCTCTTCCCCATGTTTCCTTTTCCTTCCCTGCCGACCGTTTATGAGGACCGCTTCTAGCGTCTCGATTTCCATTCTATTCATCCCATCATTGGCATTGTTTTTGGATGAATATTGGACGAATGAACTTTTCCTGGCGCTTCGTTTTTTTGGACAAGATTTTTATACATTTTTTACGCACGAACCCTTCTTGGTGCCCCATTTTGTATTTCCCTCATCCCCCGCAAGGCCTGTGTTTATGCCATTTACACCGTTGGCGTCCCGTAGGGGAATCGAACCCCTGTTGCAGGAATGAAAATCCTGAGTCCTAACCGCTAGACGAACGGGACCAATGCCCAAAGCAATATTCTAGACCTTTGCCTTGGCAAGCTTTTTGTGGAGAAAGGTGGGAAATTTTCATCGGAAATTAGGAAACCATTATTGGGTTAATCGGCCTCCTTCCTTTCGCCATCGCCACCAACATCAGCCGCCATGTATCCAATTACTATGACATAATCGGGGAAAATGGTTGTGTGGTGGGGCGGATTAATTATTCATGTTCACCATGTATGACTATTTGTCTAGCTGTCTGGAAAGATATCCTCCTCTGGTAATCTGTGGGAATGACATCAAATGTGCCTGCGATTTGATCGCAAATTCTTTCAAAAGCGAGTGTAAATTACTAATTTGTGGCAACGGTGGCAGTGCCTCGGATTCGGGCCACATAGCCGGCGAACTGTTGAAAAGTTTTTGTGCCAAACGAAAGGTCGATGAAGCAGTTAGAAAGGCCGTAGGAAATGACATTGCCGATAACTTGCAAGGTGCTTTGCCGGCCATTTCTTTGCCGGATATGGTTGCGATCAACAGTGCCTATTCTAACGATTGCAATCCCCACTATTGTTTTGCACAATTGACCTACGGCCTTGGGAAGAGTAAAGATACTCTTCTGTGCATTTCGACTTCAGGGAATGCGAAAAACGTTATCCTGGCGGCCATTGTGGCCAGGGCAAAGCATATGAATGTTATTGGGTTGACAGGGGCGACGGGCGGTATGCTTGCACAGCATTGTGACGTCTGTATCAAGGCACCCGAGTCTGAAACATTTAAGGTTCAAGAACTACACCTGCCCATATACCACACACTTTGTCTAATGTTGGAACAAATTTTTTTTGGATAATTTTGTCCATTTTCTTCTATTGCGGAGAAACAAAAATTACCTATCAAACATCCCATGGCTATGCAATCAAGTTTAGAACAGTTAAAACTATTTACAAAGGTAGTGGCAGATACGGGAGATTTCGAACTCATAGAAAAGTTTAAACCATCGGATGCCACAACGAATCCCTCATTGATATTGAAGGCCGCTAACCAACCACAATATGCCCATTTGGTAGGGCAATGTAGGGCGGTTGCACGGACCAAGGGGGTAGGCTTTGCCCTGGACTACCTGGTCGTGCTGTTTGGTCTAGAAATTTTGAAAATCATAGGAGGGAGAGTATCCACGGAGGTCGACGCGAGGTTATCCTTTGATACCCAAGGGACGGTGGAAAAAGCGAAGGACATAATAGGTTTGTATGGACAAAATAAAATTTCCCGGGATAGGGTATTGATAAAGATTGCGGCCACATGGGAAGGAATCCGTGCCGCTAAAATTTTAGAAAAGGAAGGGATCCATTGCAACCTGACGTTGTTGTTTTCAAAGGTTCAAGCCGTTGCATGTGCGGAAGCAAATGTGACGTTGATTTCTCCTTTCGTGGGAAGGATTTTGGACTGGTATGGGGCCAAAACAAACCTGGAATATGCTCAAAACGATGACCCGGGCGTGAAATCTGTGGTAGAGATCTTCAATTACTACAAGCATTTCGATTACAAAACCGAAATAATGGGGGCGAGTTTCAGGAACATTGGAGAAATCATGGCGCTTTCCGGTTGCGACCTGCTGACCATAGGTCCAACATTATTGGAGCAGCTAGGCGAATCGTCCCAGAGGGTTGAAAAAGTTCTGTCCGTCGACGAAAGCAAAAAGATGCAAATAAAAAAATTGTCCTATGACGAAAAAGCATTTCGCTACGAGCTCAACCAAGATGCAATGGCGACTGAAAAACTTGCCGAAGGGATAAGGGGTTTTTCCTCGGACATCGAAAAAATTGAACAGCTATTGGCATTAAACGGATAGTATTTGCAAAAATTTTGAAGAAACTAACCAAAAGTGGTACGAACGTACCGATGATTGGCGCAATCCGCCTGCTAGGCAAAGGCATAAAGAGACAGGGAGGTGTTTGTAGTGGGAATAAGAACGGTATTTAGGAAGAAGCTGTTGAGGGAAAACCTAAAGCCTGGATGGGTGATCTTCACGGATATACAGGTAGCGAAGGACCAAAGAGCCCATCTATGCCGCCGGCTGCTCCCTAATTTCCCTTTCTCCCTACTCCCCTGACGGGGCCATTTGATTGACCACACCTTCATTTTCCGTCAGGAAAAGCGAGAGCAAAAGAACGGTCGACACACCGCCCCGGCTGGTACCGTTTATGGTCTTTCCGGCCATGGCAATGTGCCCGCTAACACACTCGCTGCGATCGGAAACATAGCTCCCCAATACCTGTTACAGCATTTTTGCGTCCATTTGCCGCAGTAAATTGGACAGCATCACCACACAGGAGGTTCCTTTGGGGAACCCCAAAGACTCTTTCACTTTCTTTGATGCACTTGCTCCCCAGGACGCTTTTGCTACAAACTTTTTTGTCCCGCCATCGACGACGCCAGCATCAGGCTCATCATAGACACCAAATCCTGTCTCCTCCCGGATGTACTCCTCCGGTCTTCCAACTTTTTCAAATTTTCACTGTCCATTCCACCCCATCTATCCTTTTCATACACTCTTTTCGTTCTCCTTCGGCAAGAACTAAATGACCCTGGCCCATCTTTGACCATTGGCAAAACCACTATCGACAAATTCCCATGCCTGCCCATGGACTGGATCGGTCAAATTTTTAGGGAGAAAACATCCCTCAGGCTCCTATTATGAATTCGGGCACACTTCCTTGGAAAGTTGAGTCCGTGGAAGATGATGTTCCCCCGCTGTCTCCACCCGATGCCTCTTCCCCCTTTGGCAGTGTCCCTTGTATGTAGAGGACCATCTTTTGTTTCCAACGATCTACCTCGTCCAGGAATACTTTGAAAAATTCTTCGAATTTGTCTATGTTCATAAACCTCAACGGGAATTGGTACCCAATGGCAGCATTGTTACTTTCCACATTGTATGATAGGGTCATCCCTTTGCTCTCCTCCGGATCATTGTTCATCCGTAGCAGGTAGCGCAACACTGCTCCCGTATTGGTTTCCGGAATTTGACCGATTTCGGCAATAAATATCATGGAGTCGCGCTTGTTTTCGTGTTTTATGTGGATAAGAGTTCCCTGGTCCACATCTAGGCAGCAATATCCAGTCGAATCAATTTGTAATCCAGACAAATTTATTCTG
The DNA here is from genome assembly GCA_031258695.1 of Puniceicoccales bacterium. Taxonomy (GTDB): domain Bacteria; phylum Verrucomicrobiota; class Verrucomicrobiia; order Opitutales; family JAIRKQ01; genus JAIRKQ01. The sequence goes on along the minus strand of JAIRMM010000038.1, from coordinate 1,463 downwards.
TTTGCGAACTCGTGGAGGATGTTTGTAAAGGTATCTATTGGCATAATATAAAACTTTATTGAGGATGAGAAGATACTATGGACATACACGTTTAGTCAACCTTTATTTATCCACAGAGAAAAATTTTCAGCAAATCGTTCCTTTCCCATGGGAAAGATTACATTTTCGAAATCATACCTAGTTTACCGCTCGAATTTTGAACTCCCCTATGTGGGACTCGCCAAAACTAATTATGTCCCTTAGGATGATTTTATTTTGGAGAGCAAAAATGGAGTCGTCGTTGTTTAAATTCTTATTCATCGCGTGTTCCGGAACAAATTCCTGCAGGACAAACCGTTTTGCTCCAGACAATTGGAATATTATGCTCCTTATGTCATAGGATGTATGAAACGCTGGAACGACCGTTGTACGGAATTCATAGTCCATCCCACTGTTTTTAATCAAATCCACGGATCGTTTTATTTTATCCACGCTAACGGAAACGTTGGTGATTTCGGCATACCTTTCAAACCTGTGCTTGATGTCCATGGCAACGTAGTCCAGCAGTTTCGCCCTGTATAGATTATCCAAGACTTCAGGCCGCGAGCCGTTAGTATCCAATTTTATCAGAAAACCAAGTTCCCTTATTTTTTTCAAAAAATCTTCCAGGTCGTCCTGCAAGGTGGGTTCTCCTCCGGACATTACCACGGCTTCAATTTTTCCCTTTTTAGCGTTTAGGAAATTAAATATTTCACTCTCCTCCATTGGAGGCCCAAATTTTTCAGGTAAAACCAAGGACTCGTTGTGGCAAAACGGGCAACAGAAGTTGCATCCTTGCGTAAATAATACGCAGGAGATTTTCCCAGGAAAATCGATGAGAGAAATTTTTTGTATGCCACCTACTTTCATTGGTCATTAATATGTGTATTGTTGCGTAAATTACGCACATTACTGTATAAAATCAAAAAAGATATTGCAAGGTTGGTTTTTTATTGTCCTATGGTTTTGTAGCGAAATAAGCCATTTAGGGGCAGGAGCACCCTCCGTGATAGAGTCAGACGCCATTTACCATTTCCTATGTTTCTGTAATCCTTTATCCCGCAAAAGGCGAGATGGGGCAACGGGAAAAGCCATATGGTAGCCATAGAGTTGCGGATACACAGCGGACAGGGAAAGTTTTTGTAGATTTTTTCCATATGTCCGTGTGCAATTTTGCTAGATTTTCCATTTTTTATGTTCTAGTATCTTTTGAGGAAATGAAAATTTGTTTATGTCTAAACCGATAGAATTTTTTATAAATAAAAATATCCGGGGAGATTGTTTGGAAGTTATGCGAACAATGCCAGATGAATCAATTGACATTGTTATACGCGAATGGCGAAATTAGAAAGGGAAATTGACGGCTAAAACGGCGGCACAAATGGCCGAGAAAGCGGATTTTGGAGAGCGAAAGCGAGACAAGGTAGCACCGAAGAAATTTTTAA
>JAIRMM010000018.1 GCA_031258695.1 Puniceicoccales bacterium | reverse complement strand
TGAAACAATCCCTGTCTTTTAAAACCGACAAATCTCCACTCGCCGGCGAATTTATGCTGGGCAGAAATTCCTTATAATCTTCCAGGGGATTCCCACTAACATAAAAGCCCAGAAGCATTTTTTCATGGCGTAACTTTTCGATTTTTGACATCGGATTAGATGTCGTTGGGATTTGTGTCCGACTACCTTTTTCGGCGGTTCCCAGCATGTCGAACAGTTGCATTTGACCCATGGACGCATCCTGTTGCATCGTGGCAGCTTCCTGCATGGCGGTGGGCAAATATTCTAGTAGATGTTTTCTGTCATGGCTGAAAACGTCGAATGCCCCGGTTAAAATTAGAACTTCCAGCACCCGTTTGTTTACCACACGCACATCTACGCGCCCCATGAAGTCCATAAAATCCACATAGGGTCCATTTTGATCGCGTTCCGACAGGATACTTTTTGCGGCGACATCACCGAGACCCTTTATCGCCGATAATCCAAATAAAATATATCCATTATCCCCTTCGACATAGGGTGTAAATGCTTCCCTTGATTTATTGATATCGGGGCCTTGGACCGAAATCCCCATGCGGGTAGCTTCGCCTATCAAATCCCTAATTTTATCGGCATTACCGCTGTCACAGGAGAGCAATGCGGCCATAAATTCTACGGGGAAATGAGCTTTTAAATAGGCAGTGTAGTAGCCGATGACCGCATAGGCATCCGAGTGGGACTTATTAAATCCATAGCCTGCAAACTTTTCCAGCACGGAAAAAATTTCTTCCGCTTTTTTTTTCGGAATTCCATTGTGGGCGGCTGCACCCTTGACGAAGACATCACGCTGATCATTCATCACGTCGACCTTCTTTTTGCCCATTGCACGCCGTAGGATGTCAGCTCCTCCCAGCGAGTATCCAGCTATTACGCGTGCCGCTTCCATAACCTGTTCCTGATACACAAGGATGCCATTTGTGGATCGGCAGACATTTTCCAGTAGCGGGTGGGCGTACTTAATTTTCGTCGGATCTTTTTTCCCCGCGACATATTCCGGTAACCATTCCATCGGCCCTGGCCGATACAATGCACTCAGGGCACTAATATCATCGACGCTGGAAAATCCAAATTGTCTGCACCAGCGCTGAATTCCCGTGGATTCAAACTGGAAGACCCCCGTCGTATCACCGGTCCGCATTAGCGCAAATGTATCTTCGTCTTCCAACCCGGCATTGGAAACGCTAAAATTTTCCAATCCCGGTCGCCGGCGAATGTTTCGTTCCGCCAAATCAATCACCGTTAAAGTTTTTAATCCCAAAAAGTCCATTTTCAGCAATCCCAACTCTTCCACCGCCTCCTTTGCATACTGCGTGCACAGCACATTGTCTTGGATGGTCACAGGCACAAGGTCCTGGGTGGGTCGATCCGCAATAATGATTCCACAGGCATGGGTTCCCGTATTCCGCACCATACCTTCCAAAATTTTCCCTTCCTCCAAGATTTTACTGACCAAAGCATTCCGTTGCCGCTCGTTGCGTAATTCCGCCGATTTGCTAATCGCATTTTCTATGGTGATGCCGAGGTCATCCGGCACCATTTTTGCTATTCTATCCGCATCTTCATAGGGAATGTCATAGACCCTGCAAAGGTCCCGAATGACCATTTTCGCACCGAATGTTCCAAAGGTTACGATGTTTGCCACGTGATCCCGGCCATAGACATTGCGAACGTACTCGATGACATCCTCCCGGCGATTCATGCAAAAGTCTATGTCAAAGTCCGGAGGAGAGATTCGCTCCGGGTTAAGAAATCTTTCACAAAGCAAATTGAATCGTATGGGGTCGATATCCGTAATTTTTAGCACATAGGCCATCAAACATCCAGCCCCAGATCCGCGTCCAGGCCCCACCACCACACCATTCGTCTTTGCCCAATTAACAAAATCCCAAACGATTAAAAAATAATCGACGAACCCCGTTTTCTCTATGGTCGACAATTCGTAGTCAAGTCGCCTGCTGAGACTTTCCGGGGAACGTTTTTCTTTCTGACTTATTTCATTTAACCCGAAGGCCTCCTTTTTTTTCTCTTCCAGGTTCGTCGTGGTAACGTAATCGACGTTATATCGCTCTTTTAATCCTCTTAGGCATAAATTTCGCAAAAATTCCATATTGGAAACGTTGTCTTCGTTGGCTTTTCGAAAGACCGGATAGTGGTTTTCCCCATAGGGCATTTCAAAGCCGCACATTTCCGCAATGGCAAGCGTATTGTCTAGAACATCCGAACGGCCGTCGAAGAGCAACTCCATCTCCCTGCGAGATTTTATGTAAAACTGATGCCACCCCATTCGCATGCGATTTTCATCTTTGACCTTTGCTCCGGTCTGGATACACAACATGGCATCGTGGGCCTCCCAGTCCGTTTGCAAAACATAGTGGCAATCGTTGGTAGCCACCGCACGAACACCGCCATCGTCCGCCAGTTTTAATAATTTTGGTAAAACGACCTTTTGTTCGTCCATTCCGTGATTCTGTACTTCAACGAAAAAGTTCTCTTTGCCAAAAATCGATACCAATTCTTCCAACCCCTGCTTTGCCAGTTCATCGTTGCCTTCCAATAGCATTTGGGGCAAATATCCTTGAATACATCCGCTTAGGCATACCAAATCCATGCCATAGCTTTTCAAAAGGTCGAAATTTATCCGGGGCCTGTAGTAAAATCCTTCCCTATGGGCAATGGAGACCAACTTGCACAAATTTTTATATCCATTTAAGTTTTTTGCCAATAGTATTGTGTGGTACAGCGGGTGTTTTTTCCTTTCCGTAATATCCTCATGGTATAAGGTATAAAACTCACATCCGACGATCGGCCTAACGTTCGCTTTTTTGGCATATTTCATGAAGTCGGGAACTCCAAAAATATTTCCATGGTCCGTCATTGCAATGGCTGGCATTTTAAGCTCGGCGACACGGTCAAATAGCCTATCCATGCGGCATGCACCATCGAGCAAACTATAATCTGTGTGCACATGAAGATGGACAAAAGACTTATCTGACATGGCAAATGTTTTGGAAAAACATTCCAACTTTGCAATCGTTATTCGGAAGTAATTTTCCGTAATTTATTTCAACCATCGTCGGCCAAATTTTATAAAGTTTTCTTCATTTTTCTACCATAGCAAACAACCCAATGCTTTTTTAATGCTCTTCAAATTTTTGAAAATTTTTCCTTGACAGGAGGTACCCAAAATACAGACGACTTACACTCATAAACTTATGAATATATACAAACTTATCAACTGGCAGAAGGGACATTCCGTGAGTGTCCCTAGTAAGCCCGATGTTCAAACTAAGCCGGCAGAAACTATTCCATGGGATTCTGGAGTCGTCGGTGATGTCAAATTCGATGCTCTCCTAAGTGCCACCGGCAGGAGCAAAAACCATACGCGTGGGGACGGACATTGCAATTGCGGGTTTAATGCAACACTAGAGCAAGTGGGCGATAAAACTCATACCCGCGAAATGGTTAATTTGCTGAGGAACAAACTGGGGTATGGCGATGAAGATTCCAACGAAATGTTTAATAGAAGTTCTTGTCTAGCCGTTTCGGGTCTTTTCGAACATCCAGTCGTTGAAATATATCACGATGGTGGTAAAATTACAGAGCTATCCGTCCATATGCTTAGTGTAAACTTGTGCCTTGCCATCAAGGCCCAGGAATTGTTATCTCAAAATTTTGCTGCATGGTGCGTAAGTCGCGGATGGGAACAAAATGATATCGACGTCCTATCTTCGTGGTTTCAAACTGATTTTCCTCCCTTCGATTTTGGCAATGCTACGCTGGGTGATGTTTTTCTACAATTATTACGTTGTCCTACGACGATAGCATTTGTTTCAGCTAGTGGAGGTGGACACTTCGATGCAGCTCCACACAAAGATTTGAAATCGACAGGTAATGTGTCGGAGTTTCTCCGTAAAGCGAAAAGTTATAGCCCCGTGAAGGTTTAACCAGCGGTATTGTAAACATAGAGTAATAAAAAGCAGAGATCCTTCGGATGAGAAAATTCCGAAGGTTTCTCTTAGGGTGCGTGGGCAAACGGCGCATCACGCATGTCGTCCATCGGCGGTTTAGTTTTGCGCTGTTCTTCCACGGCAGCTGATTCGGCGTCATAGTTGCCAAAGGGGATGTTTTTTTGATTACCATCCAATGGCAAAAAGCATGTCCGGACCTTTTGTACAAATTGTTTGCATTTTTCTCGCCACGGGGTTTATGGAAAGTTTGGCCATGGATACCGTGACAATTGGGAACGCTTTGCATTTTTTTGTCGAGTCGCCATTGACATTTCTACCATAGCAAACAACCCAATACTTTGCAAATTTTTGAAAATTTTTCTTGACAGTTAGCAACCGAAATACACAGGACTTACATTCATAAACTTATGAATATATATAAACTCATTAATTGGCAGAAGGAACACTCCGTGAGTGTCCCTAAGGAGCCCGATATTCAAGTTGAGCCGGCGGATCCTGGGCCATGGGATCCTGTCTATGTCCAAGATATAACTTTGCGGAAACTTCTACATGTTACCGGCAGGAGCAAGAAAGATATGCCTGGAGAGGGACATAGCAACTGCGGATTCAATTCAATATTAGAGCAGATAGGCGATCGCACTCGCAATCCAGAAATGGTAAATTTGCTGAGGAACAAGCTGAGGTATGGCGATGAAAATTCCAACCAAATGTTTGATACAAATTCTTCTCCACTCGTTGCAAAAACCTTCGACTGCCCAGTCGCTGAAATATGTCAAGATAGTGGTAAAGTTGTACACCTATCCTTTTCGGTGCCTAATATAGACTTGGTCATTAGCTTCGCGAACAATGAACTGTTATCTCAAAATCTTGCTGCATGGTGCACAAGTCGCAACTGGGGACAAGATAGGCTCGACACCCTATCCAGATGGCTTGCAATTAATATTCCTGCCCTTGATTTTGGCGAAGCTGAGCTGAATGACGTTTTACTGCAATTGTTGCAAAATCCTACAACGATAGTATTGGTTTCAGTTGTTGGGGTCGAACACTTTGATGCAGCCCCACACAAAGATTTGCAACGGAAGGATAGTGTGTTGGAGTTTCTCCGTAGGGCGGAAAGTTAGAAATGCGTGAGGTCCAGACCGGCAGAAGTAAGTGTGGGATAAGAGAAAGCAGAGATCCTTCGGACGAGGAAATTCCGAAGGTTTCTTTTGGGGGATGGGCAAGCGGTGCGCCATACGTGTCGTGTGTCGACGGTTTGACTCTGTGCCGTTCTCCCATGTCGGCTGATTTGGCATCATAGTTGCCAAAAGGGGATGTTTTTTTGATTACCACCCGATGGTAAAAAGTATGTGCACCCTTTTGGGTAAATTATTTACACGTTTTAACGAAAATATTAATCTTTTTGACAATTCGCCCATTTCCTTTAATATGGACCCATGAAAACATTATTCGCAACCCCGGAATGTAGTCCATATGCTAAGGTTGGAGGGTTGGGAGATGTTGTACCTTCCCTGGCGGTTGCTTTGAAAAAAATGGGGCATGATGTGCGCATTGTTTTGCCAAAGTACGGTTCCATAAATTACGTTTCCAAGTGTGAGGTTGTCGAAGGTCCCATGATTATCAACATGGCGTATGGTGTGGAATTTGCCCAGTTGTTGCGAACGGAATACGGAAACGTTCCGATCTATTTCATCGAATTCGATAGATATTTTGCTCGCTACGGGGTCTATGGGGAGTTTGGCCATGGATACCGTGATAATTGGGAACGCTTTGCATTTTTTTGTCGAGCCGTCATTGACATGTGTCCGTTTCTAAACTGGGCACCCGATATCATACACACAAATGACTGGCCAACGGGCGTAATTCCAGCTCTCTTGAGCCTGCATACCAAGCCGAACATTTTAAATGACACAAAATCAATTTTCACCATTCACAACATGGCTCACCATGGATATGCCAGCAAGGAATTGTTGCGATTCACGGGCTTGCACGACCACTATTGGCATCCATTTGCCATGGAAGCATGCGGCGCCGTAAATGTTATGAAGGGAGCGTTGCAGTTTGCCAATAAAATTACAACCGTGAGCAAAACATATGCTGAGGAAATCAAGACTGCCGAGTATGGATATGGACTGGATGATGTCCTAAAATACCGGGCAAAGGATTTGGTAGGCATCTGCAATGGCGTAGATACGAATGTCTGGAATCCAACAACCGATAAATTTTTGCCAGAAAATTTCTCAGCGCGGTCGTTGGGAGGGAAGAAAACATGCAAACAACATTTGCAACGGGAACTGGGTTTGTCCAATGATTTGAATATTCCAATTTTCGGTGTGGTTTCTAGATTTTTTCACCAAAAGGGACTGGATATTCTCTGCGACATCTTGCCGAATGTTCTAAAAAGTATGAATGTCCAATTTGCTCTATTGGGGTCCGGCGACCAACATTTGGAATGGAGATTGAAGGACGTGATGTCTCACTTTGAAGGTCAGATTTCCGTACGGGTTGGCTTTGATGAACGACTTTCCCATTTGATAGAGGCGGGAAGTGATTTCTTTGTCATGCCAAGCAGATATGAACCATGTGGACTGAGTCAAATGTACTCTATGATCTACGGAAGCTTACCAATCGTACACGCCACGGGTGGGCTAATTGATACGGTCGATAATTACGACGAATTGACCGGCACGGGAACCGGGTTTGTTTTCCATGATTTAACAAATTCAGCACTGTACAATGCCATAGGATGGGCATGTGCCACCTACTACGATCGCCCCAAAGATTTTGAAAAATTGCAGCAATCGGCGATGAAAAAGGATTTTTCTTGGTCAAAATCTGCCAAAGAATATGAAAATATATATCACGCAGCCCTGGAAAAGTCGCAGCAATTAGACTGAAGGGCTACAGCAACCCATTTTCTTTGAAAGAAAATGTTCCGTTGGCGGCAACGATCATGTGGTCGACGAGTTTTATGTCCAAATATTGTAGGGCTATTTTTATTGTCCTGGTATTGCGTTCGTCGCAGTCGGACGGCTCGGCAGAACCACTGGGATGGTTGTGAGCCAGCATTATCGCCCTTGCGCCGCGCCGTAGGGCAGCTTCTGCTATCTTCCTAGGGTATACCGCCGTCGCCACAATAGTTCCCGTTTCCAGTCGTTCGATTCCGTCCTTCATGAGTCGTAGCGACGAATCTAAGTAGGCCACTTCGAGGACTTCAACCCTTAGGTTCGATAGCCTATTTTTCCACAGCGCAGATGCTTTCTCGACGGAGTTGCAAATCGGTGTACCTTCAATCTGTTCCTGTAAATACAGGCCGTTGATGGCCCGAATGATTTTCAACGCAATGGCCGTCGATTCTCCAATTCCTTTTATTTGTACTAAATCTGCGATGCTGGCATCAAAAATTCCCCCTATCGAACCAAATGTTTTCAACAGTGTCTTGGCGATTGTTTTTACATCTTTTCTGGGAATGCTCAAGGTTAGCAGTAGTTCAACTATTTCATGTTCGTTAAAATTTGTAAATCCTGAGCGTACAAACCTGTTCCGTAACCTCCGGCGATGCCCATAGTTCATAGATTTATCAAAAAAGCTTGACACTAGTCTTTGATATGTGTTTTTAATAAAATCATCAATCTTTTCTTTACAGTTTATGGTCCAATTTTTAAAATTAAGCAGTAGGAGTTGTTAATGGCCGCATATCACAAGGCATTAGATCATTACTTGCAAGTTGCAGGAAACAGAATAGGAAGTAAGCTATTCCTTGATAAAAATGGACTTTGTATCCTTCGGACAGACAATGGACAGAGAGAATATGTGGTTGAACTGCCTAAAAACAGCGAAGTTGTTTATTTTTATTCACCGATTTGTAGGGTTCCCTACGGGTGCAGCGAAGAGTTTTTTGAAAAAATCTTAGAGTTAAACCTGTGTGGAATCGCATATAATCAGGCAACTTTTGGCCTAGATGCTAAGACACAAAACGTTGTTTTATCCTATACTCGACCCATGGAAGCACTCGACGAAGTAGCTTTTTCAAACATTTTGAGCAATTTCATAAAGACAGCTGACAGGGCCGAAAGAGATCTGGTAAAACTCGTGAGAGGGTTGATGGAGCAAACATCACTAACAGAAGATGATATCGATATGGAAATGAAAACACACCGTACCGTATCTAACAATGGTAAATTGAAAGTATAATTATGGACAAATTTAACACCGATATTAACGAATTAGATCCTACGGGCAGCGCTGAAAAGGTTCAGGAGCCCAAGGAAATCCCAATAGCCCCATATGAACCATCCATCAGTACGGTGGCTAGTTTTTTTGGGGAAAGTGGGACACCACCACCTTCCATCGAATCTAGTGGAGGGGATATGGCCGCGGCCGTAACCCAGGTGCCACCTCCTCCAGCCCAGTCCAATGACTTGCAAAATGTGCAGGAAAGACTGGATCGAGTAGGGCAATTTCCAGCTGATAGGGTGGTGGAAGCAGGAAGAGAGGAAATTCAGACTGTTTTTGCCATAATCAATGATATCGATGGGGACGGAATTCCGGACGACCTTGACAAGCATCCAGGAGAAACCGTTGCGAATGTCGCTGCTAGGATAAACAAAATTGGGAAATATGCCGTCACCGATGACAATAAGACGAAAATATTTTCAGCACTCAAAGGTATAACAAAATCCCTAGACAGTCTGTTAAATAAAATTTCGGCCATGTCGGCTGCTGCTTCATCATCTTTCAAGCCAACGACCGGTGCATCGGCATCGGATGGCTCGGATGGAGATGAAAATCCTTTTATATCGAAAAAAGTAGACAAAGAGTATAAATAGGGATAGATTTATAGGACATGGGTAAAAAGCTTTGTTGTCTCTTCGGAAATGGCGTGGAAGAAATTGAACTGATAACCCCCGTCGATATTTTATTGAGATGTGGGGTTGATGTTTCCCTTGTTTCTGCCCACGGTGATGTTAGGGTAAGCGGTGCACATAATATTAAATTAGTTGCTCATACGACCATTGACAAGCTAACGGTGTCCAATTTTGATGGCCTAATTTTGCCCGGCGGCCCCGGTTCTTTTTCACTGAAAGATGACGTGGCAGTTCTCAACCCGGTGCGTTCTTTCCACGGGGCGGGAAAATTGATATGTGCGATATGTGCGGCCCCATTAATTTTACAAAACGCAGGGGTTTTACAAAATGTAAACCATTGTGCCCATCCATGCACCTATGATGTCCTAGCAAATGTTGATAAAAATAAACGTGTTGTCGTTGACCATCATTTTATAACGGCCAAGGGACCCGGTGCGGCAGCAGAATTTGCATTTGCCATCATTGAACATTTACACGGAGAATCGATGGCATCGAAAATAAAAAGGGATCTCTTTTTTTAAAAAATTGCAGGGGCGGTGGTATTGGGGGAAGCACCGGATATTTCGTTTTTTATTTGCCATTCCGTTGACTTCGTATAATACATGAGCTCATCATCTATGTTAAAAAATGACGAAAGATATGAAAAGTTAGCCAAGACGTTGGTTGAGTTTTCAATAAATTTACAAAAGGGCGAGCGGGTCCTGGTAAATAATGTCGACATCCCCGACGACATGACGATCGCTCTAATCCAAGCTATCCACAGTAGGGGCGGGGTTCCATTCCTGCGATTGCAATCCAACAGGATCGCCCGTGCCCGGAATAAGATTCTTTCCGAAGAAGCTTTCACCAGCATCGGAGAAGTGTCGCTGGATGAGATGAAAAAGATGCAAGCATTCATCGCACTCCGCGGCGGGAATAACGCATTTTACCAATCGGATGTTGCCCAGGAACAACGCATGATGATAGATAGGATCATGCGTCCGGTTCAAGACTGGCGCGTCCAAAAAACAAAATGGGTAATTCTCCGTTGGCCCAGCGATGGTTTTGCCCAGCAGG
>JAIRMM010000034.1 GCA_031258695.1 Puniceicoccales bacterium | reverse complement strand
GGGAAATATATCGGGGCCCTTTTGGAAAAAAACTCTAGTTTATTCCGTTATGGTTGACATTCCTCCAATGCCAGAGCCTACGATGACGTCGATACGAGACCTATCAACGTCATCGAGGTCGATTTTTGCATCATTGACTGCAAACTTTGCTGCGGCAACCGCATAAATTGCATATATATCATAGATAATTGCTAGCGTCGAAAGACGTCACAGCCGTTCTTCCACTTTTCCCTCCTATTAAATTTTTCCAAGTCTCGTCGGTCCCGATCCCGACGGGGGTAACAAGCCCAATGCCCGTAACGACAACACGTTTTCCAAACCCGTTAATTGTACGTATGGTGGTCATTGCTTAATGGGGCAACCTGCTACTCACTTTCTATTTTCTTGCTGATGAAATCGACGACATCCCTAACGGTGCGCATTTTTTCAGCTTCCGACTCCGGAATTTCTCCCTTGATCTCATTCTTGAACTCTTCTTCGAATGCCATTACCAATTCAACGGTATCGAGAGAATCAGCCCCAAGATCATCGAGGAACGATGCTTCCAGCGTCACCTGCTCTTCGTTTACATCCAATTGATCAACAATGATTTTCTTAACTCTTGATTCTATATTATTGCTTGTCATAAGTAAAATCCCTCATGTCTTCCGCATCAAAATAATCCTATTCTGCTACGCAAGTCTTTTTTACATCACCATCCCACCATCGACGTTAATGACATGTCCCGTTATATATCTAGCCCCCTGGGAACATAGAAACTTTACAGTTTCTGCCACATCATCGGGCATTCCCAATTCCTTCATCGGAATATTTTTTAACAATTCTGCCACCATGTTTTCACCGAGTTTGTTGGTCATGTCGGTCCGTATAAATCCGGGAGCTATTGCATTTGCCGTTATGCCCCTGGAGGCAACCTCTTTGGCTATGGACTTGGTAAACCCGATTATTCCTGCCTTGGCCGCTGCGTAGTTCGCCTGGCCGAAGTTACCTATCAGTCCGACGATGGACGCCATGTTAATGATTCTTCCCCACCGTTTTTTCAACATAGGATACAATAAATTTTTAGTCCAATAAAAACAACTATTTAAATTGGTGTTTAAAACTTCCTGCCATTCCTGTTGGGACATTTTTAGCATCAAGTTGTCCCGGGTTATGCCAGCATTATTTACCAAAATATCAACCGCGGAATGCTTGCCAAATATGTTTTTGCAAGCATCTGAAACCAGGTCAGGGGAAGACACGTCGACGGCCATATGTTCGGCAGAATATCCCTGGTTTCGTATGTCCTGAGCCAGGGCACCACAACTATCTTCGGACTTGCTTATGCAGATTACATGGCCACCGATTTTTGCGAGGGATAGGGCGATGGATTTCCCAATTCCTCGTCCGGCACCGGTTACAACGCAAATTTTTCCAGATAATTCTTGCTCGACCATGGGGGACGGTAATGTTATGCCATTTGCTTTAGTCAATAAAATCTTTTATGGAACATACTTTTTAATTTTATTGAAAGTTGAGAAAAATTTGGCAGCCTTAGGTTAGGTTCTAACTTCCGCGAAAGTTATTGAATTCAATGGGTAAATGGAAAACATTTTTATTGGTGGTGTTTGTGTCGCTTGGCATCGCCTTGGTGGTGACTGGGATTGTGTTTTACAAAAAATCTAACACATTGTACCCCTCATCCATTCCCTCGGCGAACGAGCTTAAAAGGGTAATTTTCAAAACAAATGGAAAAATTACATCGCCATGGCTTGCCCACGAGTTGCATATTAGGAAAGGGACGGATCTATTTTCACTGGATATTTCTTCCATGAGAGAACGGCTGGAAACCATCTCTCAAATTAGGAATGTTCTCATAGAAAAACGTTATCCCGATACACTATACGTAAAAATCAACGAGTGCGTGCCCATGTTAAAATTGGTTGCCAATATTGGTGGAGAAAAGAAATTACTCCTCGTTGGCGAAGAGGATGGTAGAATTTTTTCACCCATTTGCTATGGCCGGGAAGACGTTTTAGACCTGTTGCCCGTCAATTTGGTTTTGAAGACAGATAAATTACAATTCCTTCCCCAGGAAGGAATATCCACCGTTAGAGAGCTTATTACCATATTAAAAGGTGAGTTTCTAGATATTTTTCAGTCGATAAAATTTCTCGATCTTAGAAACTATGATCACCGTCCGGGTGCCATCTGGTCGACCATGGGATTGCATTTAAAGAATGGGATAGTCGTTGTGTTAAAGCCCCAGGATTTTCATCTTCAACTGATGAAACTCGATTACCTAATTAACGAAAAGTGCCAACACAACCTGCATAGGGTCAAGAAAATAACCATTTCTTCCCCCGACAATGCAATATTGGAGTATAAAGCAAAATAGGCTATGGCTGGCTTACTCGATTTGCCGGCAATAGGCTTTTATTCGATTTTCTACGTTTCCAAAAGGGATTACACCGCAGAATTCGTCTCATGGAAAGATAAAATGCCCTGGGGAACGTGTATCGTCTAAACATTGATTGGGCAAAGCTTGAACATGTCGGATGAAATCTACACCGGGCGGATGGTCCCAGCAGGGCAACTTTGAGTGGCGACAGGATATTTCTATACGATTCGATCAATAGGACCGTAAAAAATTTGAATATTTTGTCGAAAAGTTCTAAACAACTTGGGTTCATTTTTTGCCAAAACTTGTCCATACCCTGGGGGATGAAGGCGATCGAGTCAACAAAATTTCACCGCCCATAGGTATCCCGCAAGTGCCGTAAATATTGGGGTGTTGGAGATTCGCACAGGCCATTAAATTGTTCGCCGGTCATCCTCCATTGCCAATTCCCAGAAGGGGTATTCGGGGTGTTAAATCTCGCCTCTGATCCAAGATTTAGAATATCTTGCATGTTCAAAATCAGTAGGTGAGATGGCGATTCGTATGCCTTTTTGATGAAATCCCACGCGACGTCGTTGCAATTTGTTCGCAGGTAGCACCTCAGCTGATGCTTTATATCCTCGGACAACGAATTGAACCACCCTCTGGTCGTATCGTTGTCGTGGGTCCCCAGATAGAGTACGCTATTTTTTTCATGTTCGTGGGGAAGGTATTTATTTTTATTATTTCGGTCGAATGCGAACTGCAACACATTCATCCCCGGCAATCCAGTATCCCGTAGCAATTGCGTAACGTCGTCATTGAGACATCCCAGATCTTCTGCTATGAATTTTATGGAGGGGAATACTTTTTTGACATGCTGGAAAAATCTTATCCCAACGGATTTTACCCATTTCCCTTCCATTCCAGTGGTGGCAGGTGTGGGAATTTCCCAGTAGTCACAAAATCCCCGAAAATGATCCAGGCGTACCACATCGTACAGTTCCACACATCGCCCCAGGCGGTTTGTCCACCAGGTAAAGCCATCGGCCACCAAAACGTCCCAGTCGTAGATGGGATTTCCCCACAGTTGCCCAGTTTCCGAAAAAGCGTCCGGTGGAACCCCTGCGACGAACTTGGGAAATCCATCCTTTTGCAATTTAAAAATCCGTTTGTTGGCCCAAACGTCCGCACTATCAAAACCGACAAAAATCGGAATATCTCCTATGATTTCGATGCCGTTGCCATTGGCGAAGTTCTTTAGTTTGCTCCATTGTCTATCAAATGTCCATTGGACGAATTTGTAGAAAGTTGCCGTTCGGCTGAGTTTTTCATCGGAACGAAGCTTTGCCATTGCGACCTGGGGGTCGGAAAATTCCTTTGGCCAATCCGTCCATAGGCGACCATCGAATTGATCTTTGACGGCCATGAAGGTGGTGTAATTGTCTAACCACCATGCGGACCGTTGGCAAAAGTTACTAAAATCTTCGGCATGGTTTTTTAAGCGTAAAAAGTTTTCAAATGCTATCCTCAAAACCGGCCAAAAGTTTTTATACAATTCCCCAAAGTCCACAGACGATTCCGCCATTGCCCCCAGCCCGTCAAAATCCCTGGGGCATAATAATTCTTCCCCGGCGAGGCCTTGTAAATCGATGAAATATGGATTGCCCGCAAAGGCGGACGGGCTTTGGTAGGGGGAATCCCCATAGCTCGTTGGGTTTAGGGGGCATACCTGCCAATACCTCATTCCGGATGTTGCTAAAAATTTAACAAAATCATGGGCCGACCTGCCAAAACATCCAATTCCGCGTCCTCCTGGCAGGGAACTTATGTGTAAAAATATGCCACACCCCCTTTCGTTTAACCATGACCAAATCGCCATGGCAGCATTTTTAACCCTTTTCGGATGGAAAACAAGAAATTAAAATTTTTACAAAAATGCTTGACTTTGGGAGGTTTTTAAAGTGTAAAGATCATATAAACAACAAAAAGGAAAAAAGTATGAGTAGTGTAAATCAAACAGCAGGTTATGGAGCGAAAATCATTAATTGGGCAATTAATGGATGGAATGGCACCATAAAACCTACTTTTGAAAAATTTTTAAATCAGACGGACCGCGTTGTTTTCAAGGAAATTATTGAGAGGAAGGCTGACACCATAAATGAGATCGTAAAACAGGCCGGCTGTTTTGTAATGCCGCTTGTTGGATCTTTGGTGGGCAAGGTGGTTAGTTTTTGTCAATTTGCATGGGCATTTGCCGCCGCACATCCCGTCGCCGCCGCAATCATTGTGCTCGTTTTTGTGGTGCCTGTGTTCATAGAATATTATGCGGCCCATGAAAGGTTTACGCTCAAGACCCCCCTTGTTATTATGTGGATGCTTATTACTCGGCCATTTAGACTGGTCTGGCGCATACTCTGTCATACACTAGTGGCGATATTCGGAGTAACCGAAGTGAATATGGTGAGGCTTACGCGGAAGCTTCCGGAGGCACAACAAACAGCCGAACAATTACAAGAAGAAATCGTTCAATTGCAACAAACAGCCAAACAATCACAAGAAGAAATCGCTCAATTGCAAGGAACAATCGCCCAATTGAGAGATCTGTGCCCTATACTTAGGCAAGAGCTTCGGGCAAAACAACAAGCGGTTTTGGATGTGATTGGAGCCATGGGAAATGGCGACCCCCAAGTGATACTCCGTTTCACAGCCAATGGAATTTTTCAATTAACCGATGAAATTATTCAAAACCCTTCCACCCCCCTTTACTCCATCCAGGAGAACTATTTTCGAGTTTTAATTGAGAATCCTCAATGTGGAGATGTCAAGGCAGCATTTGATGAATGGGAAAAATGTCTAAACCTTTGTATTTTAACCAGATAATCACATCTTGTTTTTATATCCGGATTCAGCCACGTTGCACACCATTAGGCGTGCTACGTACAAACTGTGCAATCGCCATGGCAGCATTTTTAACCCCTTTCGGCTGGAAAACAAAAGGTTAAATTTTTATAAAAATGCTTAACTCTGTGAGGTTTTTTTAAGTATATAGACGCATAAGCAACAAAAGAAAGGAAAGTATGGAAATGTCAAGTCAGGGAAAAAGTATGGAATATGTAAACCAAACAGCAACTTATAGAGGGGAGTTTGCAGGGAGAGGGGAGTTTGCAGGGATGTCATTTACCCCAGAAGAAGTAGAAAAAGCACTTAAGTATGTGAATGCCAGCTTAAAACCACTTTGGGACAGGTATGTGAGCCAAGCAAACAACAAGTGGATGAATAATCCACATCAAGAAGCAGAAGAGACACAAGAAATGTTGTTATGGGCAGCAGGATTGAGTTAAACAGACGATCAAATCAGGAATTTAATCCCCACTGTTTGGGCAAGAGCTTCCGGCAAAACAGCAAGCGGTTGCTGATGCGATAAACGGAGTAAATGCCCCTGCCAAGCAAGAGCTTAATCAAGGCAACCGGTATGCTTTTTTCGGGTTATTGGGGCCAATTACCTGGCCCCTACTCCACGCAGTGGAGTAATTTACAAGAGATAGGGAACGTCGTAGTATCGGTATTTTTTCGATATGCCAACGCTCTTTCGCCCTAAATCTGGGGGATGGAGGCATGTTCAATGGACGGTGGACGTGCCTTAATTATATTTGAACCGAAAACCCCTATTGGATTGCAATTTTTGGAAAAATGTTTTTCATGGGAAAAACATTGGTTATCGGTGATTAAAACGTTGAAAAGTTGTTTTCCCAGATTGGTATTGATCTTTACGGGTCTTGTGCCATTGCCAAACATGGCATGCGGTGCAGGCCATGGGGAAGGTGTCAGTTCTTCATCGACGGAAGTGTTTTCCATCGGTAAATTTGTCATAACGGATTCCATTATCCTAACCTGGATAATTTCAATGCTAATAATTTTTTTGGTGAGATTTGCCCTAGGGGGAGGAGTAAAAATTATCCCATCCGCCGGCCAAGCCATGATAGAGTCCATCATCGAGGGATTAGGTGGAATTATCGAACCAATTATAGGGAATAAAGCATTCCGGATGGTTTTTCCCTATTTGCTCAGCATTTTCTTTTTTATTCTACTACAAAATGTGGGTGGTCTATTGCCCGGCATTGGAAGCGTGGGAATCAATGTGGACGGTGGGTTTAGGCCATTTTTTAGGCCCGCAAATTCTGACCTAAATACAACCTTGGCCCTGGCTCTGGTATCTTTTTTTGCGTGGGGATATTTTGGTATCCGGTGCGCCGGTGTGAAGGGTGTATGTTTCGAAATTTTCGGAAATAAGGCTGAAAAATCCGAAATTTCATCGGCAATATATGGTGGCCTGTGCATTCTTTTTCTAGCCGTTGGACTGGTGGAATGTATTTCAATTCTCTGCAGAATTGTTTCACTGTCTTTCAGGCTATTCGGTAACACTTTCGGCGGTGAAAACCTGTTGCACAACATGTATGGCTTTTCCAGTGTTTTGAAAAACATACCGATTGTAAATTATATAGCTTACCTAATTCCACTGCCATTCTACTTTTTAGAATTTCTTGTTGCAATTATACAATCTTTTGTTTTTACACTATTGGCATCTGTTTACATTGGGTTAGTGTGCAATCAGGAAGACCACGCCCATGGATGAATTTTTTAAGAAAGGGAAAATATGTTGAATATAATAGCTGAATTGACCGGTGATATCGCCAAGGGATTAGTTCAAACTTTCGGTTGTGCCACTGCAGCCATAGGAGTCACCTGCATCGGGACAAGGGCCGTTGATGTGGTAGGACGAAATCCGGGTGCCTCTGGTAAAATTTTAGTGCAGTCCATTCTTGGCATGGCCTTGGCAGAAGCCATTGCATTCTATGCATTGTTTTTTTCATAGTGCCTAATTTCCTTTGGTGGTCCATGCATGGTGGCTTAGTGTGATTATTGGCTATGGTTGATGTTGGTAGTCTTTTGAATAAATTCGGTGTCGATTGGCATCTATTGCTCATCCAGTCGCTGAATTTTTTGCTCGTAACGTTTTTACTATATAAATTCGGATTCAAAAGCGTCATTAACCTAATGGCCGAAAGGCGTGAAAAAATAGAGTCTGGACTGGCCTATGCCGATAAAATGCAGAAGGAAGTCTCTGCCTTTGAAAATTCACGTAGCGAAAGGATTGCATCCGTGAAAAAGGAAGCGGAGGAAATAATTCAGTCGGCTAAAGATAATGCCAGGGTCCTTTTGGAGCAAGAAAAGGTAGAATCTCGCAAGGTAGCGGACAATATGATATCCAGCGCCAAAAAGGAGATTGCCCTGCAACACGATAAAATGCTCCAAGATGCCAAATCGGAAATCGGAACACTGGTGGTCGACATTTCCCAAAGCGTACTATCTGCCCAATTGACTGCCGAGGAAAGAAACAAGTACCTTCTATCGGCTGAGAAAGCGCTGATGCTGGAAAATTTGCGATGAAAAATCATAGATTACAGTTATTGGTGTCCAAATTGGCCAAGCTCTCCCTAGGAAAGGATTCGTTATTGGACAGCGAAAGAGTGCGTGGTGTAATTACGATTTTGAAGGAAATTTATGAAGGAAGGAAACTGAAATCCATACTATGTGCATACCTGGTTGCCCTCGAAAAATTTGTCGCTCAAACGTCGATGAAAATTGAACATTGCGGCATCCTACCTGATTCTAGCATAGAATCCCTAGGGTCTCATTTTGAAAAAATTTTTGAAAGAAGGCTATCCGTTTCCGTCGAACATGTCAATGATCTTATTGCTGGAATTCGCATATTCATCACAGATCTAGTCATCGAAAACTCCATCGCTGGAGTCCTAAACGCCTACAAAAAATCTATTGGGACAAAGTAATTTATTTGTCTTTTTTTATTAGGTGTTTTATCCCATCGCTAATATTAGTGCCAATTTTCCCTGCGAAATCTTTCGTTTTAGTTGCGGTATCCAGGGAAACGTCTTTTATTTTAATGATTCCGTCGGTTGCAACGGCAGGAACCATTGGAATTGATGAAATTATGGAATCTATCATGATGGATATGCCAAATTTTCCGAGGTCGCCGACCAATTGCTTTCCGATTTTTGCAAAGTCAGTAACGTTGTGAAATTCCTTGCGATAGTCGATTTTATACTCCCTTGATAAATTTTTATGCTCATCGATGACATGGACCGTTGAAATAGATAGCGTTAAATTTTTTATCAAAATTGATTTTTTCGGGCTATGTTTTCCGGTATCCGATGTATTTGACGCTTTTTTGGAGGTCCTTTGCTCTCCTTGCCCAAAATTTTTGACCAGGATGGTGTAATTATTTTCCCCCTCTCCATTGGTTACCATCGTCAAATCACCAATATCCAGGACTACTTCTTCGACAACAATCGTGTCTTTCCACAGGCTCGACACATTGACATCGGTAACAATGTTATTTATGGAGATAAAATCTTTTGAGTGAAACGATGAATCCGGATTTTTCATTTTTAAATCCTCCAAATCAAGGCGCCCTCGAAAAATTGAACCATTAGATTTCCCAACCGAGGTTTTGAATCCAGACATGTTTGTTAGGATACTTTCCAGTGCCGTTGGAATCCAGAAGTTTCCAGTTGAAAAAATTAGGCATATGAAAATAGCAGCTACGACTACCAGTTTTAAAATAAACTCCACCGCCCATTTGATAGGGCATAATATCAACGTGATGAAAAACTTAATCATAGTTGAGGGAAGCTAACAGGGCAATTTGATTTTTCAATGGCAAAAATAAATCGATGAAGTCGTTGGGAGGAAGAGAGACCTTCGGCGGCTAAAGTCTTGCCGCCCTCTATGGCTTCCGCGACTCCGACGGCATCAGGAGCAACTTCAAGGGTACCCGTTAACGTGGCACCGTTAGGGGTGGCGAGGACCTTTGGGTACGCTCGCCATCACCCTGCTCAATATTTATCTAAGCCTTAGGCTACAAACCCCTCTTTCTCCACCATGTTCAAGTACAGTAAACCATACTGAAGCCGAACAAATGTAAAATTGTTGACATGAATATGGTTTTATGTACAATATCTTTCCATTATGAGTATGAAAATAACAAATGGACTACCGACAACGTTCGATGTCTATATTCCAGCAAACATATCATTGGGCGAAGTTCATGAGAATTCCGGGTTGGAGGGAGCCGATCAAAAACCAATGAACGAACAAGTTAGGGACTGGCTCACAACCGATGATTTTAAAGATTTCGCCACGAATATGGGACATCATGGGCTTTCTGAA
>JAIRMM010000004.1 GCA_031258695.1 Puniceicoccales bacterium | reverse complement strand
ATATCCTGTGACATATCCGAAGCAGCCCAATTGCGGTCGCCGATGGGGTATGCCTTTTCGATTTCCATGGTATCCGGATTGAGGGCCAGTAGGGCATCGATGTCAATGTTCTCCCCATGAGCACTCCTGGACGATTGCGTCGCCACACGCATATAGTGGTGCCCAAGTCGCTTTTGGGCTTCGCCCTGTTCTTTTAGTTCTGCTATTACAGGCAGAAAATTTGAACCGTCCACGCGGATTATTGTTGAATATTCATTATGCCCAGCACTAATCCGCGTGGTACCAAAGTTTTCATCGTAACCTATGTTTCCATTTCCGAAGCTAGACTCTCGGATGAAGTGGGTAAATAGTACGTCGTTCATGTTGCGTACCCGCATTTTAAGCCTAAATTGATCTGCCGAATTGGTCGATGGGGTACATTCTACCTCTTCTTTTAGCCACGCTTCAGTTTGTTGGGTAACTATAGCGGGATCTTTACTCATAAGATTCGCAAGTGCCTCTCTCCCACTCTTGGTTTTTCCCAAATCAAGGGTGATGTAACCATTCACCACTGGTTGCATTCGGACTGTATATCCACTCTGAAAGGTAAATTGGTCACCGATTATCATTTGCATATACGTTGCCATCAGCTGTCCCGTATGATTTCGTATTTCTGCGTTGATGAAAGAATACATCGTACACATCGGCAACTTCATTTGCCTGGGGGGAGAGAACAGGGATGCCAGTATGGCTTCGCTGGGACACAAAGGTGGTTGTCTACCATTCGATATGATATCTAAAAGGGATTGCCCATGCAGCCCAACGGGGATATCGGCAGCGGCATTTAATAGGTTCTTTGCCTCGTTTCTGTTAGAAACAATGCTTTCGCATACCGTATACATCTGGGAACGCATGAGTTCCGCGTGGGGAATGAGACAAAACGGCTCTTCCCTGAAAATTTCTGCATTTCCGAGAAGCTCCATCCATGTTTGAAGCTTTTCGCCATCCACGTGGCCATCTCCATCAAAACAATCTACCGCCACTTCATTCGCAATCGTTTGACAAATTCCACGGGCTTCCCCCAAAGTCATGGTCGATAGCCCAGTGCGAACGCTATCCCACGTCCCACCGTCTATGCCATCGGTTGTGCCAAAAAATGCTCTTCTAATTCCGCCTTCCAATAGCTGACGTGAATGTTCCAAATCAGGGTTCGATGCTGTTTCGGGATTTGGAGAACCCGCCCCAACTGTAGTTCTTGAAATGAGTGAATTTGAACCCGAAATTCTTGAATTTGGTCGTGTCTGAATTCTCGAAACGGAGGAAAAATCCCTATCCTCCAGTTGTGCTTCCTCACTTTTCTGACCGCCTTGTGCTCCTTGTGTGGCGGAATTTCTACCACCTATGTGTACCTGATTTGTCATGCTCAATCCTTCCCTAGGCTAACAAATGTATGACTTAAATGACTTTCGTCAATATGATTTTAGTGGGCTCCTAATTAAAATAGCGCATTGGTTCTTTGCAAGGCGTAAAACCAAGCGGTAAGGATTACCGTGATATTTTGCTTGTATGACAAGTCCCAAATTCCCAAACTGCGACAATATGAAGTACATTTTCATTACCGGTGGAGTTGTGTCTTCTCTAGGGAAGGGACTGACGGCCGGTGCGTTGGCAGCACTGCTCGAATGCCATGGGTACAGGGTAAAGCTGCAAAAATTTGACCCATATTTGAACATTGATCCTGGGACAATGAGCCCATTTCAACACGGTGAAGTGTATGTTCTCGACGATGGCACCGAGACAGACCTTGACCTCGGCCACTACGAACGATTTACTTCGACGAAATTGTCGAAGGAAAATAGTGTTTCGGCGGGACAAATTTATTCTTCCATCCTGCAAAAGGAAAGGCACGGAGACTTTTTGGGCAAGACTGTCCAAGTTATTCCGCACGTCACCGATGAAATAAAGGAAAAATTTAAGCGTGGTGCTCAAAATTGCGATATTTTGATAACGGAAATTGGGGGTACGGTCGGCGACATAGAAAGCCTACCATTCATAGAAGCGATGCGGCAAATGGCAATGGACGTTGGCAAATCCAACGTGCTTTTTTTGCACATGGCATTGGTACCATACCTACATCCTGCGGGAGAATTGAAGACTAAACCGTGCCAACAAAGTGTCGCCAAGCTTCGGGAAATAGGTATTCAGCCCGACATTCTGATCTGTAGGTCAGAAATCAACATCCCCCAAGAAATTCGCGATAAGGTCAGCATGTTTTGTAATGTTGAAAAGCGATGTGTAATTGAAGAACGGGATTTACAACTGTCCATCTATGAACTTCCCGTTGTTTTGCACGAAGAAAATCTCGATGGCATAGTCCTCGAGTATCTTGGTCTCCGGCAAAGGAAATGTGACATTTCAAAATGGCAAAAAATTATCAAAATTTTGTCCACGGCTGAAAAATCTGTCCGGATAGGACTGATTGGTAAGTATACGAGTCTAAGGGATGCCTATAGGTCCATTTTTGAAGCGTTGACACACGCTGGCATAGCGAACAATTGTAGGATTGAAACGGTTGCCGTCGATGCCGAGGATTTGGAAAAACATGGGACAGAAGTGCTGAAATCTCTGGATGGAATTTTGATCCCCGGCGGTTTTGGGGATCGTGGAACGGAGGGGAAAATTCTAGCAGCCCAATATGCCAGAGAGAATAACATTCCATATTTTGGAATATGCCTCGGCATGCACATAGCGGTGATAGAATTTGCAAGGCATGTGGTGGGTGTCTCCACTGCCACCAGCGAAGAATTCGATGCCCACAGTCCCAGCAAGGTGATATTTCTAATGCATGGTCAGAAAAGTGTAAAAGATAAGGGAGGGACGATGCGGCTAGGATTATATGATTGCGAATTGGTGCGTGATACCATTGCAATGGAGTCCTATCAATCGAAAAAGATAGCGGAAAGACATCGGCACAGATACGAATTCAATCCAGCGTTTGAAAAACTTTTTATTGAAAATGGTTTGAAAATAGCGGGTCGTAACCCCCAAGCGGGCCTTGTGGAAATTGTAGAACTTTGCACACACAGGTGGTTTGTCGCAGTGCAGTTTCACCCGGAATTCTTATCCAAGCCAACGGCAGCCCACCCACTATTTGTTAATTTCATAAAAGCAACTCTGCAAATGTAACATATCGCTGGCGCTAGAAACAATCCTTCGGTTTTATAAAACCAGGAAGTATTCATTCCCCACAACATTCTTAATTTGGAAGGGCTTTCGAGGGATTACCTTCAACGCTTCCGGTCACGGGCGCACAAAGTACTCAGGATACTACTGGAGACAGTAGTTTTTCGAGGTATTCCATGCGATTTTCGGTTCTAACTTTCAAATCCTGGATAGCTTGTTGCGACACAGGGTCATCCTCCAATTCTTGAATTAAACCATCGAATTCTTGTAAAATTGCATCCTTTTTTTCTAAAACCGTGGCAAGTGCTTCTTTTCGTTCTTCCGGCGATAACTGCTTCTCCACGTCAGGGATCATGGTAAACGTCCAGGGGAGATTATTCGCAGAAACAAAAAGATTTATGATCCACAATAGCACGTCAGCCAACAAGTTTGTAGATTTCGGCAGAAAAGTATTCGGATCTAGTTCAAATTTATCCGGTGTCGGATGTCCCAAATCAAATAGACACATACGTTTATTCCCTGAACCATCGGATACTACACCTATATTATCTCCCTTATTCACATCCTGATCATTTAACAGTCCCACTGATATGGCAAAAGTAGATTTCCACATTTCCTTTGAAATTTCAGCACCATGATCTTGGTCTGCAGCATTAATGTGTTGATCAAGTGTTTTGAAAGTTTCTCCTGCTTTTTGGCCAGCCAAGTCTGTCATTAAAAAAAATCGCCCCTTACCATCTTCCTCTTCTACGCGACCTAGTTTTGCATCTGGCACTATTCCTGGATTGATAACTTTAGCGAGCCTTAGCGCTGCAAATTCCTGCATTACAGAAGTATTGATTTCTTCCCGTGTTCTTCTACCATACCAAGCTCTTAGTTTGTCTTTGGCATTTGGCACATAATATTGTTCTCCCCTAATATTATCATCCCCATACATTACCTTGGCAACGTATTTTGTTTCCGTCGTAGAACTTTGATCCGCTAAAGAACCGGGAGAAACAGCTGCCGTACGATTTTGCAATGAGATAATTGCACCACCTTCGACCCCTTCTTTCTTGGCACCGATAATGGAAATATTCTGCCCATTTTTGTCGGCTACCCCAATATTATGCCCATTTGTACAGCTTGGAGCTCGTCGTAAAATTTCATTCTCCGTTTCTTTCGTGATGGTTATCGCTACCTGATTCATGGGTGGGTGAATCATGTTACCTATTTCAGATGAAAAGTCAATCTCTGTCTTAGAAAAGTTTTACATTTTCATAGTGCGATATGCTATGGAAATTTTCCGTTCGATTTACCTCAATTGCGATCACGTCGAACCTATGGCAAATATTTGAAGAACCAAATTGTCTTAAATATGCTTTGCACGTCTTTCGCAAAATATCTTTCTTTTTTCCATTCACCGCAAAATATCCCGGGACAAATGCATCCGCCGATCTCAGTTTAACTTCGACAAAAACTAAAGCATTATGGCATTTGTCAAATGCGACAAGGTCTATTTCTCCTTTTCCATGGGTCCAATTTCTCGTTAGAATTTTAAAACCCTTTCGATTTAAAAATTTGGCTGCCAGGTCTTCTCCTTGTTTTCCTAGGTCTATGTTCCTAGCATTTTTTACATGAAAAAACGAACAAACCCTTTCCCATTGCTTCGAAAGAGTTTCGACGATTTGTTTCCAGATCCACATACTTGTCTTTGCAAAAAAAATAATACCGACCACTTAAACGTAGCCGGCATTTGTTTTTTAGGAAAATCGAAAAAAATTACTAGGCAACTAATTCTTTAAATTTGCTTCCCACCTTGAATCTAACCGTTTTAGAAGCTGGAATTTGAATCTTAGCATGGGTTTTTGGGTTAACTCCCGTACGAGGGGCACGCCTGGCAACTGAAAAAGACCCAAATCCTATCAATTGAACATTTTTTTTCGTTTTGATTCCATTCATGATAGCCTGCAAAACATTGTTCAATGCACGTTCTGCACAAGCTTTTGAACAGTCATCACCACTTAATCTTTTTATCTCTTCTACGAGCTCAGCTTTATTCATTGTTTTACTCCTTTTGCAAATTTAGTTATTATCCAACCACCAATCTGGGGAAAGATAATAGAAGGAAAAATAGTCCATTGCAAGCATTTTGTTGATTAAAAACGTTTTTTTATGAAAAAAAGGGTAATTTTTTCAAAAAAATCAAAATTTATGAAAATAAACGCAAAATATGACCCCAAATATCTTTCCACTAGCTTTTTATTTTATTCCCCTGTCGAAGACAAGGTTGGTTTATTTTAAATAAAAAACATGGGCTGGCACAACCCCCGAAAAGCCTATGATCAATTTTCTCAAAGCGAGGGAAGAAACAAATAATGGGCAAAGATCTTCCAGTTCCAAATCAGATTTTGTAGTTCCGAAATGTCTACCCTGTTCGAATTAGGAATATTGTTGCATCTTGATGGGTTAACGATTAAAGGTTGAGCGTGATAATCGAGTGTCCATTTCCCAAAAAACATCCATCGCTTTTGCGTAGGGACGATGAATATTTTATGTCGATGGCTTATAATCAGGCCATTGAGGCGTGGAAGCATGGCGAGACTCCCGTTGGGGCAATTGCCGTCTTGGGCGACGAAATTATTGCCTCCGCGTATAATTCGGTGATAACCCTAAACGATCCGACGGCCCACGCAGAAATGCAGGTTATAACGCAGGCTGCAAAGATTATCGGCGATTGGCGATTAAACGATGTGGCAATTTACGTGACCAAAGAGCCCTGTCCCATGTGTTCCGGGGCAATGATTATGGGTCGAGTCGGAACTATTGTTTTCGGAACATCGGACAGAAAAATGGGCCTACTGGGTGGATGTTTTCGATTGCAGGATTTAAAAACCCTCAACCATCGCCCCATGGTCAAGTCTGGAATCCTCGCAGAAGATTGTTCCCTACTTATGCAGGCATTTTTCACCATGAGGCGGGAGAAATCATGGCAGAGAAGTTTTAAATAAAGAGTGCGATGCATTTCTGCATCGCACAATACCATACATAATTAGATGAAGGAAAAAATAAGCTCGAACAAATATTGTTCTCATCTGAGCTTATGATGAGTAATCATGTAAAATTTATACACTTGTAAAGCAAAAAAGTAAAAAAATATTAAAATTTTTATCTTTCAGGCGATACCATGTTCGACAAATTTCACCATATCCGTTTAAAATCGAACAATTGTGTAATTGTCGCCTTTCAAAATCTCAGGAAAATTCTTTAATATTCCAGCGGGCAGAATCTAAGATTACATTGGCAAATGGTCGATTATCTCTCCCACGCCTCCCATTTTTCTTTTACTCCAAGCCAACGATGGTCCAGGGCATCCTCTCATTCCATGCCCTTTTTTCCATATCCCTGGGGATAGCCTAGGGTCAGGACTCATAAATTCAAATAAAAGAGGAAGGTGCAGGCGATACAAATAGAAGAGAAGAAAGTATGGGCACAGCGGTCGTAGCGGGTGGCAATGCGGCGCCAATCCTTCAATCTGCTGAACATA
>JAIRMM010000032.1 GCA_031258695.1 Puniceicoccales bacterium | reverse complement strand
TGGGCTGTGAAGCTAACAAAAGAAGCCTTTGGAGAATGTTGCAAGTCTTAGCTAGGGTTTTTCCTCACTCCGATTGACAATCTGCGGTATTTTTTATGGGAAAAATTATGTATGCACCTGCTAGAATTAGCATTGTCAATGAGGCCCCACCGACGTAATGGATTGTTATATTTCTAAGATGGCAAGAATCATTGTACATGACATGGGCTAAAAGACGGAAAATGTAAATCAGCCTGCAGGAAATACTATTTAATAGGCTGCACAGTGCCCATACTTTCCATAGTCCAAAAAACAATGTTACCGCTCCAATGATAATAGCCATTGTTGCCAATGGAACGATGACCATATTGGCGGGGATTGTTAGCAGTGCTATGCTGCCAAAGTGATCAATGGATATGGGTAGGCTCACGAAATACGCCGCAAATGATATGGAAAAAGATGTTATTAGTAACTTTTTTAGACGAAATAATATGCGATCAATCGGCGGGTAACTTTCAAATTTCAAACCATGTAGATTCAAAAAAATGTGCGATAGGAAATTTTTTAGCGGTGCACCTATGAGAACTATTCCAGCAACAACCGCATAGGATAGCAAAAAGCTGATGTTAAAAACCACGAATGGGTCATATAGTACGTGAAATAATGCGCTATTTGTCAGTGCCGATAGCACGATTGGTCTTCTCCCCAGTAGGGATGATATGTAATAAAATGCCACCATGCTCAACGCACGCACGGAGGAAGGAGAACACCCTATGGCGTTTACGTAAAAGGTTAATAAAATTAGAACGGGGATTGTCCTAAACCTCTTAGAAACGCACATGACTTTTAGGAAAAAATCAATGGTCGCCGCAAGAATACCCATGTGAATCCCGCTGACCGCAAATAGGTGTGAAATTCCTAAACCATTAAACAGTGCTTGGGATGGTTTATCTATTCCTTGCCTATGACCGGTTAGCATTCCGGCCATTATCCCGCGTTCAATTTCCCTATCCTCGACACCAATGGCAATGGTATGGAGGAATCCATCGAAGATTTTTCTAAAAAATACCTGCCAGGGAGAAGCTTTGCTCTCCAATGAGAGCAAACAACCATCGGAAATCATCCAGCGCACACGCATATTTTTTAAATGCTTAAAAAACCACCAGCTACTGTTTTCCCTCACATATTTCAATTTTCCATAAATTTTAAACTTTTGGCCCCGAAATGGAATGGGGACTCCATTTGCACATTCTACGGCAAAGAATATTCGTTCCCCCTTCATCCGGTGAGCGTCTGGGCCATCGTCTATTACCCCATATCCGTAGAAAATACCCACCCCTTTGTTTTTAATTACCATGCTATCTGCCTCTAGGGTTAGAAAAACACTTCTTTGCCAGTATTTGGGAGGAAATGTTCCCGATTCACAGCGGCACTTGGCGTATACCATACCACACCACATGCTCAACGCCAACGGCACCATAACATTTCGAAGGGGGTTGAAATAACAGTTGATATTTCCACGAAAAACATGTATCGCAGACCACAATAATATGGAAAATATTATGAAAATGACTGAAATACCCATCCCAAGGACAAATTTGGAGGTTCTAATGCCGGCAATGAAAAACAGTAGGGGAAGGAATAGCACAGATTCCCGATGTTCGTACTTTCCTTCGACTATTTTTGAAAATGTTTGTTCGAAAAACTTTGCAATCCTAGACAAATCATTGGCGGGTAATGGGGGTTTTTTCGTAAATTTCCATAAAAAAATAAATTTTTTCTGGATTGCTCTGATTTTTTCTTTAAAAATTTCCGCTGGTTGGCGCGTTGTTTATGCGATCGGCTTGTGATAAAACCTTAATTCTTTATTGATTATGGACATAGATGAAATAAATATTCAAGAGGGCGGTATAAGTAGAATTGATTCTAAAACCACCAGAGGATGGCTCGTTAGAGCTTATAGGCATGGTTGTCGCTATTCAAAACTTTTCAGTGATAGGAAACAGGGCGGAAAAGAAGAGGCTTTGACAAAAGCAAAAATCTTTCGCAATGAACTTCGTGCCCGCATAAGCGCAATGCCTACCGTGCCGAGAACCCAGAAGATTGTTTTACGCGACAAACGAAATCGAACGGGTGTTCTGGGCGTTTCTAAACTGGAAAAGAATGGGAAAGGAGATAAACAATTGGGATTTTACTCCGTAACATGGCGTCCTGCAAGGGGCAAACAAAAGTGTACGTCATTCTCCATTTCCAAGTATGGGGCAGGGGTAGCTTTTAAAAAAGCTGTTGCTCTACGCTATGAAAAACTATGCGAGGCATATGGTACAGAAATTGCCACCAAGATTGTCGGAAAAGACAACATAGAAAAATATGTCAAAGATGCGGGGCTAGAACAAGCTCCCGGAGTATAGCATATTTCCTCTCCCAACTATCCAGGCTAAAACTTTTGGAGTAAATGTGTACAATGTCTGTGCGAATTATCCCTAACTCTTCTCGCACACATGTTGTTGCTTTGTGTGACGGCATCCTGAAGATTAGAATTATGGAACCTGCCGAAGGAAATCGTGCCAATGAAGCCCTGGTAAAGTTTCTATCCAAAAAACTAAAAATTAAAACAATCTGCATTGTAAGCGGCATGCGGGCTCGAAATAAGGTTCTTGATTTTGGGAATGACTTTACAATCGAACAAATATTAGATAGATTGTTTCGGAAATGAGTTTTCCGTTCATAAACAAAAACAAGGCCCAGAAAAAAATATTGGAGGCATCCTATGCCTTGATTGATAGGGCAAAGAAAGTTGTCAAATATCGCAGGCACCTTTTGGACGATAGCGTTTTAGCCAGCATTAATCTGCAGGTCTCCGCGCTGGAAAGTTCCATCGGGACAAAGGATTTTGCAAATCTTGAAAGTCAATCAAATGACCTTAGCAGATTGTTAAAGCAACATGGTGGCGACGTTGCCCAAGAAACATGGCTGGGAGAAAATGTGGAGTCTTTGTTCGTTGCTATTCTCTTGACCATTGCCATTCGAACATTTTTCATCCAGTCCTTTCAAATACCAACCAACTCTATGGCCCCCACATACAATGGAATAACTTGCAAATTGGTAAGCCCGGAAGCAAGGGCAGCGGGCATT
The DNA here is from genome assembly GCA_031258695.1 of Puniceicoccales bacterium. Taxonomy (GTDB): domain Bacteria; phylum Verrucomicrobiota; class Verrucomicrobiia; order Opitutales; family JAIRKQ01; genus JAIRKQ01. The sequence goes on along the minus strand of JAIRMM010000032.1, from coordinate 3,365 downwards.
TGGTCGAAAGTGTGGCATAAAATAAAATTTTGTAGTCGCGAAGTGAATGTTGTTGCCACAAACAATGGAACTGTGTCGATTCCCCTTAGGAAAGCAAAATTAATGAAGAACGATGACGTGATTTATGTGGTCCCCTATGAAGAGGTGTTTTTAAGAAAATATCTGGGATTAGCGAGAACCAAAGGGAGGAAGTATACGATTTTCGTCGACGGCAGGAGGTATCAAATTATAAGCCCGATCGATCTTTCATTGGATAAAATACTTTTGGAAAGGTTTTGCAAAGGTTATTCATCGTGGAAAGAAGTGGTCGCCGATAGTAAATTTGATCAAAATTTTGACCAGGATAGAAGAATTAGCATCCTGAACACGAAGTATCCCATAGCCGTGGGCGACACTATTATTAGGTTCGAAATTTTTCCCGGAGATATGCTTTTTGTTGATAAGATTTCCTGTCATTTTCGCCTCCCAAAGGTGGGGGAAAGCGTTGTATTTACGACCAATGCGATAGAGCATTTTTCCAAAAATCCAAAATTTTTCATTAAACGGCTAGTCGGCAGGCCAACGAATACGTTAAATATTAAAAACAACCAGCTGTTCGTGGATGGAAAATTGGTGACAACCAACGGAATCTCGGAAAAATTAAATTCAAAGGCAGAAGGTTACGAAAATGGTTACTATCCCATCGGAATGCTCGCGGAAGGATATAGCGTTACCGTACCTGAGAAAAATCTTTTTGTTCTTGGAGATAATTCGCAGGATAGCTACGATAGTAGGTTCTGGGGATTTGTTCCTGAAAAAAGCATATGTGGTCGGCCATGTATAATTTTTTATCCATTTACCAATCGCTGGGGCAAGTGTAAATAAAAGGAGCTTTTCGCCGGAAGAATTTTCCCCATCGACGGCATCCGAGGCATTGATTTCACCCGCTTAATTTTATGGGAGTGTAAACTCTCCTTCTCCGGGAAGAACGGGTTTGCACGATGAAAACGCAGCTCTCTTTTAGTCGAATTTTAGATTCGGGACGGTCGCAAAAAACTCCCTCGAAAGTTCTGCCCGTTTGATATCCCGTTCGCCACCATTCAATACCCTATTTTCGAGCACTTGCATGTGGGAATTTTGAATTTTCATCATCATTTGGTGTAAGTTCCCACGCAGCGTGTTGGGCAAATATCCAAGATCAACGGCCAACATCATCAGCGATATACAATTTATTGCATCGATGGATGTCAAGCAATAGCAACCTCGCAAAATGCCAAGTGCCCTGCCAATGTTGTCGTATAGCCAAATAATTTTTTCCTTCTTTACAATCTCACGGGCGTTGAGCTCATATTCAATGATGGATCTTATTATCTGCGTCAGCCGCGAAAGAATGTCAACCTCGGCGAAACCAAGTGTCTGCTGGTTGGATATTTGGAAAAAATTTCCCTGAGCCTCAGAACCTTCCCCGAACAAACCCCGCACGACGAAGCCCAGTTTCTGCACTGCCAGGATCAAATTTCCTATCTGTTTGGTGATGACGAGGGCAGGTAAATGTAGCATGACAGAAGCCCGCATGCCGGTACCGACATTCGTTGGACAAGCGGTGAGAAAACCGTAGCGATTATCAAAGGCTACGTTCAGGTTCTCCGACACATGATCGTCGATGGCATTGATTTTATCGAACATTGTTTTGAAATTTAAATCGGGACGAAAAACTTGCATGCGCAGGTGGTCTTCCTCGTTTATCATGATGGAAGTCAAATGATCATCCGTAAAAAATAGTTTGGATTCATTGTTTTCCATGATAAATTCTTGGCTGCACAGGTGCCTTTCAACCAGGGCCAATTTTTCGTAGTCCAAGAGATCGCACATGTTGAGGATCGTACTATTCGTAAAAATTGGACAACTCGACAGGACCTTTTCGCACCTTTCTGCGACGGCATGTAAATCACCCTTACAGGCATATTTCACAAATTTAAAATCAGCGAGATTGCGAGCCAACCTTATCCTGGAACTGACAACCACAGGCGTCGTTTCCTTTGCCAACTTCGAATCTTGGAAAAGCTTCTTTGCAAAATCGTTCATGATACTCCCTCGGATCCCTTTAAATTTTTTATTTCATCGCGCAATCTGGCTGCTTCCTCATACCGTTCAGCCTTTACCGCGGCATCTAACATTTCCTGCAACTCATTCAATCTTTCTTCCGTGGAAAGTTTCCTGGGTGACCTTTTGATGGAAGCGGAAGCGTCGGTGACGCCACCGCTAGCGTTCATTGTTGCTGCCATGACCCCCTCCCTTGAATATTTTCCCTTGTGGATCGTACCCTTTTGAGAAGATTCAATTATTCCATCTATCAACAGTTTCAAATCTTTGTAGCAGTGAGGACACCCCAGGCGGCCAGTTTCTTTAAATGACATCGGCGTACACCCACATTTTGAACATATCAGCCCATTGGCGGATAAATTTTGTTTCATCCCAGAAAACAATGCTTCTCCCAGGCCAGATAACATTGCGAACGGCAATCCTTCCTTGTCAAAAAGACCATGCTTCGCCGCACACTCGTTACACATTCGAATGACGGTCGTCTTATTATTAATAACCTGTGTCATGTGAACGGTTGCAGGTTTTCCACAAAATTGACATTTTTCCATCGCGTCTCCTCCATCAAATCTTTCTACAAATATACTTTTCTGCCAGGATAGCAGCCATCGCCCCCGTACCGGCGGATGTTATTGCCTGCCTGTATGTTTTATCGGCACAGTCCCCGGCAACAAATATTCCTTCAACGTTCGTTTCGACGAATGAATCTTCCTTCCGATGGAAATAGCCATCGTCGTCAAGGTGTAAATATTTAGCAAATTGTTGGGTATTGGGAGTGTGGCCAACGGCTATGAATACGCCGGAACAAGCTATTTCCGTTTTTGATCTATTTTTGACATTTTCCACCCTGATGCTGCTTACCTTTTCGGGTCCAATAATCTCATCGACAACACTATTCCACAGGGGAATAATTTTTCCATTACCCAGGGTGCGCTCCTCCATCACCTTGGACGCTCTCAACGTATCGCGGCGATGGATTAGATATACTTTTGTACAGAAATTTGTCAAAAACAGTGCCTCTTCGCAGGCCGTATCTCCACCCCCAACCACAGCCACGTCTTTTCCTCTGTAGAAGGCACCGTCACAGGTTGCACAAACACTTACTCCCTTGCCCCCAAAAAACTCCTTTTCTCCTTTTATCCCTAGCAGTTTGGGTGATGCTCCAGTGGCTACTATTACGGCTTGGGATAGGTAGGTGTTACGTTCACAAACAATTTTTTTCATGTCCTCTCCGAAGTCCACGTCCCTCACTTCATCATCCACAAAACGTGTACCAAAATGTTCAG
>JAIRMM010000025.1 GCA_031258695.1 Puniceicoccales bacterium | reverse complement strand
GCCCTACTTGCCCTCAATCCGGACACCATGGAAACCGGAAAGGCATACCCCATCGGCGACCGCAATTGGGCTGCTTGGGATGTGTCACATGATATTCCCCACCTGGCGGTCAGAAAAGTAGATGATACTCCGACCTTTGAATTCGGAATTTTACGGGGATTCGCATTCGAAAAGGAAGACATAACAAAAATTGAGGTTTATGGCACCGAAATTAAAAAGTTTAACCCCCAAAGTTTTTTCAGTTCCTTTTGGAGTTTTATTTATATGGTCTTGATTCTCCTTCCTGTGTTTTTCTTTTGTTTGTTTGGACGTGTGTCGGTTATATAGCTTTCTATGTGCAGGAAGAATCCCCATCCCCTGCTTTTCCTGTTTTACCCAAATTTATGGGGCCCAAACCTAGCGGATTAGGTGTATGGTTTTGTTAAACTCATGCCCGTTGGCATCTTTTAGGGATAATTTGGCAACTCCTTCTTTCTTGTTGAACGAAGAAAGTTTACAGGTTGCTTCCCCCATTGCCACACTATCACCGATATTATAAAAAATATATTCATTACCGCTGAAATCTTTTATGACGAGTAGATATTCATTATCCAAAAATTTCTGTTCACTGGTCAAAACGATCTCCTTTTTGGTAATATCATCGCTGATCGTGACCACAGGAAATTCGTAGTAGACACCATCTTTTTCATACCCTTGCACATCAAACCCAATTACCCGTATCCTCAGCTCTGCACTTTTATCTCCAACAGCACATTCGCCATATTTCTCCCTTTCAATATCCCTAAACATGATGACCACTTTATCATCATTTTTAGATTGCGAATATCCCTCCACCTTTATTCGATAGGGCTTATTTCTAACCTCAGACAGATATAGCGGAAAAGCATCGTCAACCATGAGAACATCATAGGTTTTAACTATCGTCTTGCCGCTTTCACTGTACACGGATGGGCACGTAAACAAATCAAACTCAATGGGAGATTCATCTTTTTTCAAGCTTCGCAGCCAGGAAAAATCCTTTTTTGTAAAAGATAAAAATGTTGCCTCCTCCTCCTCCGTCTTTTTATGGTTTTCAACGTCCAACTGCATTTTTAAATGGGTTTTACTTGTTTTCAAAGAAACAGCAACCCATGAACCGCCAAGGATCAGAACAACCACCAACATTAAAAAAAACTTCTTACCTTTAGACACGGGCCTATTATATAAAAACTTTTATCCTTTTCCTAGAATTTTTTGCCAATTTGAAATAAACCGCACCGATATTATTTTTTTATTTGCAATTTTTGCTTGCAAATTCCATTTTTATATGCTTCTACTTTAAAAAAGGAGATTTTATGGAAAACAATACTATCGGCGGTCCTGGAAATGCAGGCAGGGTTATTTTTGTAAGACGAGATTTTTTCGGAAGAAGAATAATAATTAACCTTGGGGAAAGTCCTTTCGGATTGCGTGAACCAGGGAAGCTTTTTAAAGCACTAAGACGCCTGTTCAACGCATTGAATGTGGCAGATATGATATATATCGCTTTTCACAAAACTCCCGAAGAAGTTCGACTCGAAGCAATTAAGCAAGAAGAGAGGTTGAGGGCATAGTGGTCGTAGCGGGTGGCGACGGGGTGCCAATCTATTTCTTCAAAGGCTCTTTCTCCCATCTGTTCCATTTCTCGACCTTTGACCTTCTTCTTTCCCTTCCTTTGCCAACTCTCTTATGAGTCCTGAGCCCAGGTTGATTTTTCAGCTGGAAAATCGAAAGGAGGGCAAGATGGGACCAAGTTACCTTCGGGACGTGAAAATTTAGAAATAGGCAAATAAAATCCCCTATCCTTCGAAAAAATCTTTTTGAGTCTTTGGTTAACCGGCCTGCGTTAGAAACACAGTGAGCCGGCTCCTATCCGATCAACTGCCAGATTACAAGTTTTAGGCCATGGGATGAAGTGGCTCCATGTTTCAGCTTCGCCTGGACTTTTCTAGCGCTACCAAAATTAGGGAAATGTCGACGGGCGTGATACCGCTAATTCTTGATGCCTGGCCGAGGTTTTGCGGTTGATAAAGTTGTAACTTTTGTCGACTCTCAGTGCTCAGACTTTTTACACTTCCGTAGTGAAATGCGGGGGGGATTTTAACATGTTCCAGCTCCGAAGATTTTTCTATGGCTCTTCGTTCCCGTTCGAGATAGCCCGCATAGCTAATTCTATAAATCACCTCGTCTCGTAGGGACTGGGTTTCATCGTAAAAATCATTGGGAAAGACAATGCTATCCCGATTTCGTGCCTGCACGAGCCAATCCCCTATGGTCTTGGTTTCAAATTTTTCGGAGTGTAAACGCATTACCCAGGAATTTATTTTGTCCACTTTCTCGCGGGTTCGTCGGACCCTAGTTCCGTCGATTAGTTTAAATTTTTCTGCAAAATCCAGCAGCCTGACATCGGCACTCCCATGGTTTAGCAGCAACCTGTGTTCTGCCCTACTCGTAAACATTCTATAGGGCTCAAAGGTTCCCTTTGTCACCAAATCATCGATTAATACACCTATGTAGGCATCATGGCGTCCCAATACCATCGGGCCCTGTCCCAATGATTTTCTTCCGGCATTGACCCCCGCCACAAGCCCCTGTCCCGCCGCTTCTTCATATCCCGACGTACCATTGATTTGACCGGCAAAGAATAAATTTTCTATCACCTTCGAATGTAGGGTGGCATCGACCTGCGTCGGTGGGGCAAAATCATATTCCACGGCATAGGCCGGGCGCAACATCCTTGCGTTTTTCAATGCCGGAATACTTTTTAGTACCTCCAGCTGCACGTCCAATGGCATGCTGGACGACAGACCGTTGACGTACCACTCGTCGGAATGATACCCTTCCGGTTCTAAAAATAATCGATGGGCATCGTGGTCAGGAAATTTTACGTACTTATCTTCAATGCTCGGACAATATCTCGGACCGATACCTTTGATTTCTCCAGAGTAGAGGGGTGAACGGGAAATATTGTGCAAAATTATTTCCTTCGTAGCAGGAGTAGTATGGGTAATCCAACAGGACTTCTGACCGTGGAAATTGGGACCGAGGATGGCACAGTTTTTTATGTCTCCAGAAAATTTTGTATTAAACATTTTGTCGAATGTTTCCCGGTCCCGGGTATCGTAAAAAGCAAATAGGCATGGGGAGGCATCCCCCCGTTGTTCCTCGCAGGCGTAAAAGTCGATCGACGGCCCAAAAATCCGTGGCGGGGTCCCCGTTTTCATCCTATCAATTTTAATACCATGGGTGGACAGGCTATCCGACAGGTGTTGGGCAGAAAAATCTCCCAGCCGCCCTCCCGGGATTTTATTTTTCCCCATGTGTATCACCCCACGTAAAAACGTCCCATTGGTCAGCACCACCGTCGTGGAAAATATTTCCACATCGGTATCGATGGAAACTCCCACCACCCTATCGTCTTCCACGATTATTCCGGTGACAATTGCTTGAAAAATGGACAAATTGTTTGGCTCCCGGGTGAGAACTTGTTTCATTCGCAGGGAATACATATCTTTATCGCACTGGGCACGGGGTCCCTGCACTGCAGCCCCTTTGGAACGATTTAGAAGTCGAAATTGGATGGCGGTTGCATCCGCATTCATCGCCATTTCTCCCCCCAAAGCATCGATTTCACGCACCATATTACCCTTTGCTAATCCCCCAATGGCAGGATTGCAGCTCATCTTCGCAATCGTATCAATATTCCCCGTCACCAATAGTGTTTTTGCTCCGACTCTGGATGCGGCAAGAGCTGCTTCACATCCGGCATGGCCTCCCCCACAAACGATGGTATCGAAGTCTTTGAAAATTTTCATGGGATATTTTTTCCCGACTTTTAACAAAAATGCGAGGAAAAGTTTTAACCTCCTCCGAAATGGGTTTAAAGTTTGGGCTATTTCCTGCCTATTTTATCCGAAACCTAGTTTTTGTGCGACAATTCTCGGGATAAATCTCAAAAAAAACTTGACAAAATATCCCATTTCTTGTCCTTTTAGGGCATAGGACATTTATTCATGTGGCGTAAATTGATTTGATCAAAATCTTAATTTGCGAGAACTGATGAAGGGACATCATGGAAAAAAAAGACATAGACAGTTTAATCGAAGGAAATTTTTTATTGGAGAAGTCTCGGTGTGACCTCGAAAAAATGGCACGTGGGACCTATTGTCTACATGGGTCTTTCGGAGTTGGGCAGTTGATAGGGTATGATGCGGAAAAAAAACGACTTATCATTGTTTTTGGAGATGGCAACAATGAACCTCGCCTAATGGATCCGGTCTTCTGCATAAAAAAATTGGAGATTTTACAGGACGACCATTTGCTGGTTAAATTCCACAACAATCCAACAGAAATTCGCCAGAGGATGAAAAAATCATCGGTCGCGTTGCTGGTGGAACATCTAGAAAAAGCACCGAACCACAAAGCTTCCCTGGGCGATATCGAAAAAACTTTCGGAAAAATAGTGGAAGAAAAGAATTTCAAGAGGTGGTGGAATGTTACTAAAAAACTGATAGCCAAGGAACCAAAATTGACGCTAACGGAAGGCAATGTGACCTACCTGGAACTTTGCGATGATCCTGTCCCAGAAGAAGATCAGTTGATGCAACAGTTTGAGTCCACGCGCGATGTACATCAAAAAATAACCATTGCGGAAAAATTTTTGTCATTGCTGAAGGCCAACGAGTCTTTGAAAGATTTTGGCGTAAGAATTGTTGAGTGTTTGTCTGAAATGTGTTCGTCCAAGGTCAAAAAAATTACCGCCGCTGACAAGTTTCGGGTATGTGTCATCAGGGATGAGTTGGCGAAACTGTCCGGTATCAACACTGATTCATTGAGCCCAAAATTAGAAGCCCTCGTCGGTGAATATTCGAACCTGACAAAAGTCTGCGACAATTTACAACCGAATTACTACGTCATTTTTTTGGAGTTAGTGACGCGTGTGTTTCCAGATGAATGGGAAAAATTGTGTTTCAACATTTTAAAAAATTGCAACGAAAGGTTGACCAATGAGTGCATCATTTACCTCAAAGACAATTCCTGTGCGGATTCCCTCCGGACAATACTCGTAAAATGGTTGAAGGAAAAAAGTTTACGGGCGATCCTTTTGCAATGGATCATAAAAAATCGCCATGCCAAAAAGTTCGAAGAAGTATTTTCGACGGAACTGATGTCCCATGAACTGCTACGGGCGATCTTTTGGGCAATCGACAACGAAGCATTGATGTCAGCTGGCAAATTGAGGAAAATCCCACTGGTGGAATTGTTGAACAATGACCGAACATTAATCCGTGACCTATTGTCAAATGCCACGGAAGAAATAGCAAGTGACCTGGCACAAACCTTACTCATCAACCAGGGGATTGACAATCTTTCAAAAAAATCCCTCTTGGCTCGATTCATAGCTATATTTCCTGGGCTCCAAGAACTTGTCTCGAGTGCCAATAAAACAAAATTGACACAGGATATTTCTCTAAAAGTCTCCCTGGCTAGCTTGGAAAACAAACGCAAGGAATATGATCTACTAATCAAAGAGAAAATACCGGCCAATAAAAAAGCCATTGAACTTGCCCGGGAACATGGAGACTTGAGCGAAAATTCCGAATACAAGATGGCGAGGCAGGACCAGGATACGCTGCTCTCGAGAAAAGCTCAATTGGAAGAAGAGTTAAAAATGGCCCACGTCATCGATTTTGTCAACATTGACACATCAATGGTTTCCATTGGATCCGTTGTAAAAATTCGTCAGGTAAATTCGGGAGAAACCGCCGAGTATACTATTTTAGGGGCGTGGGATAGTGATCCTTCCAAAAATGTCATTTCGTACAAAACAAACATGGCCCAATCATTGCTCGGGAAAAAAGAAAATGAAATTGTCGAAACCGTTTCCGAAGACCACAAAGAAACATGGCAAATCGAATCGATCAGTGCCTATACAACGGGACTCTAAAGCATGGCGTCAAATGGGCCGATAGATTGAGAGAAAAATACCCCAGGGAAAAGAATACACGGAAAAGATACTTTCCCCAAGTGGCAAAATTTTAATTTCCCCGCTTGCTCTTGCGCCTTGCAAAAAGAAAGAGGATTGATTAAAATTTTATTGACGAAAGTCATTTGAGTCATAACATTCCCTGCATGCAAAGGAGGGTTGGGTCATGGCAGATCAGATGCAAGTAGATGGTGGAAATTCCGCCACGCAAGGAACAGAAAGCGGTCAGAAAAGTGAGGAAGGACCATTGCGGGATAGGGATTTGTCCTCCGTTTCGGAAATTCAGACACGATCGAATTCAAGGATTTCGGGACGAAGTTCACTCGCGGAAAGTCGTGCAGCTAGTATGGATAAATCTGCAAATAGAGATTCTCTGGCAAGGTTGGGTGAACAGATAAAAGTTCCACCGCTTGTGTCATTGAAAAACAAGCAAGTTCGTGCTCCTAAGATTGCTCCCAGGGTTGTTCCTAAGGGTACTCCCAGGGTCGTCTCCAAGGGTACCCCTAAGGGTTACTCCTAAGGTTGATTCTGAGGGTTCCCCAAACCAAATATTGAAAGGTGCAATCGGTAAAGCATTTTTTGGCAAAACCGATGGCATAGATGATGGGGAGTGGGCTGGTGTTCGCACTAGACTAAAGAACCGGACTTTGAGGCAAGAAGCCCGTGGGATTTGGCAAATGATTGTAAATGAAGTGGCGGCGGATTGCTTTGACGTCGATGGCAAGGTTGATGTCGGAAAGCTTAAAACATGGATAGACTCTCTCAGAAATGCAGAAACTTTCAAACAAAAACCGTTTTGTTCCATTTCTCTCGCGGAGCTCATGCGTTCCCAGATGTATAGGGTGTGCGAACGCTTCGCCTTTAACAGAAATGGTGTCAGAGCCCTAGATAGAATATGACGAATCGGCATATCCTAATGCTTCGCCTAAAAGGCAGGAAAGTGTATAATATTCCGACCCACGAATTTGGAACATTGCGGGGATCCACATTCCAAAAGGAGAACATAACAGTGTTTGGGGTTAAAGCCACCGATATCGAGGTACACGACACAAAGTATTGGAAGAAGTTGGGGATTCCTATGCCTCAGGAAACCCCCGTCCCCTGATTTTTCCTTTTTTACCTAAATTTACGCGTCCCGAGCCCGGGGAAATGCCATGGCTTTGCCAGCTTTTCTGCTCCCACAAAAAGTAAACTTTTTCACAAAAGCGCTTGCAATAAAAAAGTTTTTTTGGTAAGTGTTATACATAACAACCAAAAAAAGAATAACATGAATGGCGTTGATACCACACTAAATCATGGAGTGCACACCGGGGAAAAAATGTCCCCACTGGGCAATGGCAAACCATCGGCTGCAACGAGCTTGCATGGTTCCGGAGGCAGCCCAGATCCTTGGCCACTTGAAACGGGAGGAGCTACGACCATACCATCACATTCCCTGTCATTGAGAGACGCGGAGGCTCCTGCTCCCAGGGATGATCCACGGCAGATATTGGAAAGAGGAATTAGGAGAGCATTTT
>JAIRMM010000028.1 GCA_031258695.1 Puniceicoccales bacterium | reverse complement strand
GCCCTACTTGCCCTCAATCCGGACACCATGGAAACCGGAAAGGCATACCCCATCGGCGACCGCAATTGGGCTGCTTGGGATGTGTCACATGATATTCCCCACCTGGCGGTCAGAAAAGTGATGGCCAGACGATGGTTTGGTATATCTCTAATGCTTCGCCTAATAGGCAGAAAAGTAGATGATACTCCAATCTTTGAATTCGGAATTTTACGGGGAGCCACTTTCAAAAAGATTGACATAACAAAAATTGAGGTTTATGGCACCGAAATTAAAAGATTTGTCCCACCACCCTCAGGTTTCTTCGGTTTCCTTTGGAATTCTTTACATAGTCTTGCTAGGTTTTTACTTATTGCATTCCCTTACATAGCTTTTGGCACGTGTTTCTTCTATTTGATATTTCCCATTGTTAATGTTTATCTTTGGTTTTCACTTTTAGTTTTCTCTGCCATAGGATTAGGCATATACCTCAAGCCGTTTTCCCCTGATTCTTTTGCTTGATAAAAGCATAAAAAGGTAGGAAACAAAAGGAAACATACAAAAGATTTAAGGGCTAAAGTAATGGAAAGTCACAGGCAAAAGCCCAAAAGAAACTTGGACACTGCTACATGCATGTGGCGACAGTATTACCTAAGCATGAGGGGACATCATTTAGAAGTGCCCATGTAGAGAACATTAACATCGATGCCCTGCTGGCTCTTGATCCAAACAATATGGAAATCGATAAGGCATATGCCATCGGCAACCGCAATTGGGCTGCTTGGGATATGTTACAGGATATACCTCGCCTGGCAGTCAGAAAACTAGAGGGGCCCCCCTCCGACCTATGAATTTGAAACCTTGCGGAACGGTTCCACATTCGCAACGACCAAGGTATTAAAATTTAGGATTTATAGCACCGAAATTAAAAGATTTAACTCCCCAGGTTTCCTTAGTTTCTTTTAGCCTCTCTCTTTATCTGCTTTAGTTGTATCAGTTATTTTATAGCTTTCCATGTGTAGGGAAGAATCTGCTCGAAATAATAGCTTGGCGTTGAACTTCTTTTCCATGGAAACCAGGGCATCTTCATCATTTTTCATGCGCTCCAAAACTTCATTGTTCAATGAAACTTTGAACTCGATTTTTGTTTCACTGGGAACCTTTGCGCGTTTTTGTTGTAAAAATTCGATAAGTTTACGATAGATTTCATTGCACATGGTCCGGGGAGACTTAATAAAACCGTCGCCGTCACAATACTTACACGTGGTACGTATTTCGCTATTATTGCTCTGGGAATGCCGTTGGCGAGAAATCTCCATCAGGCCAAGCTGGGAAATGGGCAGTACGAAATTTTTTGCACGGTCCTTGGATAATTCCTTGCGCATGAGGTTGAAAATATTGATGCGATCCTTTTTATTGACCATATCAATGAAATCTATCACGATTAGGCCACCGATATTTCGCAGACGTAGTTGCCTCGCAATCTCTTTTCCAGCCTCAAAATTTAAATTGAAAATGAAATTATTGGCATCTTTCCCTTTGGATTTGTAATTCCCCGTGTTAACGTCGATGGATGTCAGTGCTTCGGTTTCATGGATAACAATTTCACCTCCACAGGATAACGGAACACGGCGGGAAAATGTTTGGTCGATCTGCCGCTCCACGTTAAACCGTTCAAACAGCGGAATACTTTCCGTAAATAGGTGGAATTTTTGTTTTGAACGGGGAGAAATAGCAGTTACCGACTTTACCATACGGTCAAATGCCGCCTGGTCATTGACAATTATCCTGTCGATGTCGTCGGTCAGAAAATCTCGGACCGTACGCTCTATTAAATCCGGCTCGTTGTGTATGAGGGTTGGTTGGGAACTCTGTTCATAGCGGGAAAGGATCGATTTCCACTCCTGCATTAAAATATGCAAGTCTCGGACGAAATATCGTATCTTTTTGCCAACGCCGGCCGTGCGAATAATAACACCCATACCTTCCGGAATGGTCAGTTTATGTAAAATTTCCTTTAGGCGATTTCTTTCCCTGGGGTCATCTATTTTCTTCGAAATTCCACATTCTTCGGAAAACGGCATCAGAACCAAACATGTCCCCGGTAAAGCAATATTCGTCGTTACCCTCGGTCCCTTACTTCCAATTTGGCCTTTTATGATTTGGACCATGATGTCTGTCCCAATGCGGTACAAATTGGGGATATCGTTGATGGTAATATGCTTATTTTTCTTCGATGAATTTTTTCGAACTACTTCGAATGTTTTGTCATTTGCCTCCGGCAAGGCATCCCAATAGTGGAGAAAGGCATTTTTCTCTTCCCCAATGTCGACGAATGCGGCCTTTAATCCCGATTCTAAATTTTGAATCTTTCCGCGGAAAATAGCCCCGACAAAGTTTTGTTCGTTCAAATATTCAAACTCGTAGCTCTCCAATATACCATTGCAAAGCAGTGCAACGCGGGTTTCCGTTATTTCGCAACTTAGAATTAATTCACGGTATGGCCTGTTTGGACTAATTAAAGATCTTATAATTCTTTGTATTACGGGCTGTTGTTTTGCTCTTGCAGCCGCTTCTTGCTTTATTTGGTCCAGCGGAAGTTCCGTACACTGGTTAAGAGAATGATTGAAAAATTTTTCATTTCGATTTTTTTCGATATCTTTCATTTGTATTCCTAATATTTATAGGAAGGGAACTTGATTCTGTCCGCTGTTTCATGTAAAACTATTTTGATGGCGATAAACACTTTGTACTAAGCCCTGTAAAAAACAGCAAGTTAATAAAAAAGACCCCCCGTAACTTAAAAACGGTAGAGGGATTCCGGTAATTGGCATTAATCCTATGGTCATTCCAATATTTATGCAAACATGCGCCAGGAGTAACATGCTGATTCCAACACATAAATATGTTCCAAATTCATCGCGGGCGCAATTTGCTGTCCGTAATCCACTCCATATGACTAGGGCATATAACAATAACACCGTCAATGCCCCCACAAACCCTCTTTCCTCCGCTATTACAGAAAACACAAAATCATTGGAAGCTATGGATTTGGGAAGATACCCTAGCTTCGCCTGGGTTCCACTGTTAAATCCCTTACCATTCAACCCCCCCGATCCCACTGCTATTAGCGACTGACGTAGGTTCCAACTGATTCCTATGCCATCCGGATCGACCTCATCGGGAAACAGAAATGCAATTATTCTATCCCGTTGATAGTCTTTCATCGGGAAAAATGACCGATCCTCATATTTCATCGTTGTTGTTCGATCCCCTAAATTTTTTCTGTCCAGAAAGTTTCTATACCCATAGATGTCAAATGCGACCATAGATAGCAGTATTAATACACCCACAAAAACATAGGCGAAAAATTTTTTCGATAAATTGGAAACATATAGCATCGCAAAAAACATCACGGGAAATGTTAGTGCAGACCCCAAATCGGGTTGCAATAACACCAGTGTCGTTGGTATGCAAAACACTCCAAAGAATTTTGCAAGATTTTTAATTGATCCCCAAAAAGATATGATTTCGAATCTCGCCATCAATGCTGCCAACATCACCAGAAATCCTAACTTTGCCGGTTCGGACGGTTGAATGATGATACCGAAAATTTTTACCCATCTTACCGCACCATAGTGCCGTTTCCCCAGTGGCGACCATGCCAACACTAGCAAAATAATGCTGATGTAATATATCCAATGGGCACCGTTGCGCCACAGGGAGTAATCTAGTTTTGATACGATAAAATAAATAACGCAACCGATGGATGCCCAGAGAATTTGCACACACCATTGTTTGCCTCCCGCATAGCTATGGGCAGCGTAGATTGCCGTTATCCCTATGGATAGTAAAATGACCATGGAGATGATGGGAATCAAATCCCACGACTGCCCCTTGCCATTACCCAGCAGCAGCGACAATTTAAACAAAAATTTGTTACGTATTATTTTCAAGTTTTTCAGAAAACATCGCCCCTAATCTATCAAATGTTGCGATTTTACAATACTATTTGATTCCTTCCGGAATCTTCCAGAAAAAATCTAGGGCAAATGGTGATTTCTTAATCATTTGTTTATGGAATTTGGGAATATCCACCATTTTGCCATAAGATTTTATTTTTATCTGGATTTTCGGCGTCAAATTCAGAATATGTAAACCCAATTACATCTAATCCCGCTGTGCGAAATGTTTCCAGCATTTTGCTTTCTAGTATTCCGCTTATTCCCAAAATTGCGATTTTCATTTTGCCACCCCGATAAAATCTTTGGATTTTAATTCTTCTTGAATGTAATCCCGAGCCCGGATAAAAACTCGTCAGAAACGGAACAAAGCGACTTTTCCATTTTTTAAATAAAAAAGTTCACTTTTCTCCTGTTAGAAGGTGAAGCTATTGCTCTTCTAACTTTCGATTTTGCTTTTATTTGCCCATGGACCCCCAGGCCTATGGCAGCTTCGTGCTCCACTGCCAACAGAAAAACCTCCCCTGGCCAACAAAAAGGCGCCTACCGCCGTAGAATTTGGAAAAATGGGTGGCGCAAGCTTACCCAAGCAAACGGGCGGAGTCGAAAATGGGCAAGCCGCCTCTGCCCCGAAAATTATCCCATGGGTGGATAATTTTTGAAATAATTGACATTCTTGCCAAACCATGTAAACTGGATGCGATTTTAGGAGGATATTTTT
>JAIRMM010000002.1 GCA_031258695.1 Puniceicoccales bacterium | reverse complement strand
AAAATTAAACCTCCCTATGCGGTAAATTTGTACAAACGACGCCATAAAATCGAAAATATGTTCAGCAGATTGAAGGATTGGCGCCGCATTGCCACCCGCTACGACCGCTGTGCCCATACTTTCTTCTCTTCTATTTGCATTGCCTGCACCTTCCTCTTTTATTTGAATTTATGAGGACTGACCCTGGGGAAAAAGTCGACGGGAAGGGAGAAAATGAAATATCTATTTCTTGGACCTGGATCAAAGACACACTACGGAGCTGGGACATGCGCACCATGGTGTGCACTAGCTCCCTAAATTCCACGGGAATCATCCTTATCCTTGACGGCATATCCATCTTCCTGGCGCCTATGGTTAATTGAATTTTTTTTGCAATAGGTCTCAAAGACATCATCCGCGGACATGCCAAGGACCTGGGCAATCGCTATTAAAAAGTGAAACAGGTCAATTAGTTCCACACGGGCATTTTGCTCGTCGAATTTTTGGTATTTTGCCCACCACTTCCACGGGACAGAATCTACCAATTCCGATGTTTCCTGCTGAACAGCACGTGCATAATTCAATATCCACTTTATTTTTTCCTGTTCGGTTGAGTCGGCGATGCTAACACCCATCCGTTCATTTAGGGCAGCCTGCATGGCAAACATTTTCTCTAGCTTATCCATCGTTGATATCTTACCGTTTCAGCTCCAGTGAACATACAAATAACACGAGACCTAGCCCCAAAGATTCACCTTCCATGGAAACCCTATTCAATGGTTATTTTCCGAACATCATCGCTTTTCTTTTGCTTCGCGACTGTAATTGTCAGGATACCATTTTCCAATTTTGCCTTCGTCTGTTTAAAATCCGCATCCCGCAAACATATGCTTCTTTCCATCACGGAATCATGCCTTTCGCGGTGCAAGTAGTCACCCTTTTCATCGGCAACCTTCTTTTCTCGATTGACGGAAATGCAAAGCATCTGGTCTTCGACATTCAAATCTATTTCACTTTTTTTGACCCCCGGTATTTCCACCTCAATGACATATTCGTTTTTCGTCGATTTTATATCGAGCTTAAACCCTTCCCACGGAGAACGGCGATGGCAATAACGTGTGTCAAACAAAGTGTTCATTTGGTCGCAAAAATCTTCGAAAGAGTCGGCAGATAACTCAACCGATACTAGGGCCGTCAAATATCCAAGGACAATCAACATTAAATTTTTCAATTTCATATTTTTCAAATTTAACCGGTTTCTAATGATGTCTAACATGACTACAATTCTTTTTCCGAAAAAAATAAAAGATTAAACCGTCGATGTGCAATATTTTTTGTTGAAAAATTTATTAATTTTCGGACCTTCCATGGCCATGCTTGCAAGGCTGCGAAGCAAACGATTGCTGCACCCCAAAACGGTGATTACTTTTTTGTTGATCCTCTGTCATCGATCCCCAAGCTGGGGAAAAGTTTTCCGTCCGCTGTGGCGGGAAAGGTTGCCAATTGTTAGGTATGGTAGAAGTAAGGAATGCTGACTTTTGCATGGAACAGATAGCGAACTCTGGCCAATGTTTTCGCATAAACAAGCTTGGATCGGCGGATATTTGGCAGGTGGTGGCATTTGGAAAAGTATTAGCGGTGCATCGGGTTGACCGGAACACTTTCATTTTTCACTGTTCGCCCGAAGAATTTCAATCCATTTGGGTTGATTATTTTGACCTGCGAAGGGATTATGGGATGATTAAGAATTTGATTTTGATGTCCGACGATCCTTTCCTTCGCAGTGCTGTTGCCCATGGATCCGGCCTTCGCATACTTCATCAGGACCTCTGGGAAGTCATTGTAAGCTTCATAATTTCCCAAAGAAACAGTATTCCTCGCATAAAAAGCACCATAGAAAAACTATGTGCCCCCCATCCCCATGCATTTCCTTCGCCTCACACTTTGGCCCAGTACGAAGAAAAAGATTTTTGCAATCTTGGGCTTGGATACCGGGCAAGATATTTGATGGATATGGTAGGGAGCGTGGAAGATGGAACCTTCGACATGGAATATTTGAAAACCTTAGGTTCCGGGGATGCCATCGCCTATTTGAAAAAATTCAATGGCATAGGGGAAAAGGTTGCCAATTGCATTGTTCTTTACGGCCTACACAGGCTTGAAGCTTTCCCCGTAGACACATGGATTTCCCGAATTATTCGGAATCAGTATGGTGGAAACTTTGACACTAAAAGTCTTTCCCCCTACGCCGGAGTCGTTCAACAGTACATGTTCTTTTACCAAAGAAGCCTTCGAAGGCTGGGGAATGTTCCCTAGCAGATGTGTGTGCTTTGCATCACCCGAATGACCTGTGTCACCCTCTCCAGGGGTTTTAAAACCTGAAGATCTGACTGCCTTAGCCCACCGAATATCATCTGGACTCCCAGCGTTGCAATGATAAGCCCGGACAGCTTGAAGCTCAACTTTAATACCATCGGGGTTAGCCACTTGGTTCCCTTGGCGCTGGATACCAGCAACAGGTAC
This sequence comes from Puniceicoccales bacterium, assembly GCA_031258695.1. GTDB lineage: Bacteria > Verrucomicrobiota > Verrucomicrobiia > Opitutales > JAIRKQ01 > JAIRKQ01. The sequence goes on along the minus strand of JAIRMM010000002.1, from coordinate 317 downwards.
AATACTGCAAAGACGAGCGTAACGGCCACCAATCCAACGATATTTTGTATAAATCCTTCGGCCTGACTTTGGGAAGCTATGGTTGCCGTGAGGCAGGCAGGCCCACAAATGATGGGAATTCCGAGAGGCGTTATGGAGATGTCAGCTTTGCTCTTTTTTGTGGATTCTTTGCCGGCGGTTTTATCCTGGTCATTGGAATTATCCATGTCATTGGAATTGAGCATCGATATGCCCAGTAGGGTTAGAATGATACCTCCGGTTATGCAAAAGGATCCCATTGTGACCCCAAGAAATTCAAAAAACTTTTCGCCTACTAT
>JAIRMM010000001.1 GCA_031258695.1 Puniceicoccales bacterium | reverse complement strand
AATTTAAAAATTTCTTCGGTGCTACCTTGTCTCGCTTTCGCTCTCCAAAATCCGCTTTCTCGGCCATTTGTGCCGCCGTTTTAGCCGTCAATTTCCCTTTCTAATTTCGCCATTCGCGTTCTTTCTTTTAGTCCTTCGAAAAACAAGTCAACGATGTAAGGTATATTGTCTTTTCGGTCTTGATTATCGTCGGAGTTCAATATATCCGTCAAGCGTATAAGAAAATTTATTGCTCGTTCGGCGGTATCAAATTCCACATTATCTGTTGGGTCTGATTTTGATGGTGCCACATCATCTGCTACCCGTTGGGGATCACCCTTGCCGGTCGTCGGGTGTTGCTCGATGTCGTACATTAATTCATGAACATTGTTAATAAATTCAGCATCCTCTGACTTTTCGAGATATTCACGTATAAAAGTTTTACTCAATGAAATTTTCATAATTTGTTCACACCTCTAGTCGTCGATTGCAACATTTCAACACAAAAAATTATTGTTCTATGCCCTTTGCCATATTTTGCCATAATCCCTAGCAAACATTCATTCAAACCTATGCAATCCAAAATTTTCTTTGGCGTGTTAGTTTTGCCCGTCCGTTGGTAACTTTTACAATCCGTGTGGTCTCCTCATGCGGAAAATCATTGGCCATCCACCGGCGGACATCCTTTCGCTGGGCTAACAGATCTGTGGAATTCAAATTTAGCCAAGAACCTGAAAAACTTCACACATACCTTGGGGGTTTTCAATAATGCCCATTTTCCACCATAAAAATCCCCTCTTTTTTCTTGTGAAATTTGAAATTCAGTGGAATCTTGAGGGATTGACCTTTCCCTGGTGGAGCTGATCGGGCTCGAACCGACGACATCTACAATGCCATTGTAGCGCTCTACCAACTGAGCTACAGCCCCATGGAGGAAGTGGCACACCACATAGGAGTCGAACCCATAACCTTCTGATCCGTAGTCAGACGCTCTATCCAATTGAGCTAGTGGTGCGTCATTCAACTGAGCTGCTCAGTCTGAAATTTAAAACCTTAGAATCAAGCATTTTATATGGCCATCCATATGGCTATCTTCTTTTACCCTGTTTAGAACATCGATAGTTTAAACTGTTTCAAAAACCTGCTATCGTTTTGAAAAAATAGTCGAATGTCATCAATTCCATATAGCAACATGGCAAGACGTTCAATGCCCATGCCAAAGGCAAAACCCGAAATTTTATCGCCGACATAGCCACAGTTTTTGAAAACATTGGGCGCTACCATGCCACATCCACAAATCTCAATCCACCTATTGCTCAATTTTCCGAGATTCTTAGCTCTAAAATCTACCTCAAACCCTGGAGATACAAATGGGAAAAAACTAGGACGCATGCGAATTTCACTATTTTCACCGGTTAATTTCTTGAAGAAAAAATCTAAAATCGACTTCAGGTCACAAACCGTTATGCCTTCGTCAACAACCAGGCCTTCACACTGGTGAAAAGTTGGATAGTGGGTGGCATCTATGGCATCCCTGCGAAATACCATGCCCGGTGATAAAATCCTAATCGGGGGCTTACGTTGTAGCATCGTCCTGATCTGAACCGTTGAAGTATGGGTCCGCAGGACATATTGTTCATCGCTTCTCTTGGACACATTTTCAATGGCAACCTCCTTACCAAAATAAAATGTATCGCGATCATCCCGGGAAGGATGGCTTTCGGGCGTATTTAATGCGTCGAAACAGAACCATTCGGTTTCTATTTCCGACCCTTCGACGGTACTAAACCCCAAATTCGAAAAAATTTCCACGATGCGATTTCTAATCTTTGTCAGGGGATGGCAAAGAATTTCTCCATTGGAAATGGGCATTAGGGTTGGATCAATGGATTGACCAAGAGACCCTATGGTTTCACGATTTTCTATTTCGGCCAACTTGTTTTTGAATATTTCTTCGACCCTATCTTTACAGGCATTTATCGCCTGTCCCATGGAGGGCCGTTCTTCCTTTGGCAATCCCGATAAAAGCTTCATTAATTCACGAAATGTACCATTCGGACCTAAAATTTTAGACCTGGCATTGTCGAAATCTACGCGTGAGGACGCACCAGATATCGTAACCCGTGCTTCTTCGAAAGCTTTATCAATTTGAGATATCATAGAATGTTGGCACAACACAAAAGGTTAAAAACTAAAGTTGGCAATAGTGAAATGGGAAAAGATTTGTTTTCGACGGAATTTTTGACGAAAAGTATCAAAGTTTTTCCCCATGCTACAAAATAATTGTTTTTTTTAGAAAAAATTTATCATGGACAACACTGGAGCTCAACGGTTCCAGCCAATAATTTTAATAGGTAATGATAAATCAACAGTTTAATCCCGCTTCAGCCAGAAAGGGCAACTATTCCTCCGACAGGAAATTTGGAAATTCTGGAAGGAATTTCATTCGGAAAAATGAAAGGATTAGGGCGAAGGTGATCCGCGTAATCGGTAGCAATGGGCAACAGTTGGGAATAATGCAAACCATGGAAGCTATCTCCATTGCTAAAGGTGAAGGGTTGGATTTGGTCGAAATCTCTCCAAACGTTAACCCTCCGATATGTAAAATTTTGGACTTCGGAAAGTACAAATATAACGAAAAGAAGAATAAAGGCTCTTCCAGACAGTCATCGACAAGAATTAAGGAAGTAAAACTTCATGTGGCCATCGAGTTAAATGACTACAACACAAAGATGCGCCACGCCATTGAATTTTTGGAACATGGCAATAAATTGAAATTGTCGCTGATGTTCCGTGGGAGGGAATTGACCCATCCCGAGTTGGGGTTTGACCTCATCCAAAGGTTTATTGGAGATATTAAGCCCTATGGCACACAAGATTGTGAACCTAAACTGTTTGGGAAAATAATTTCCGTATTCCTTTCGCCTTGCATAAAAAAAGGGTCAAAATCCGATGGGGAAGCCAAGCAGCAATCTGGTACATCCGCTAAAATATTGGATGTTAGTGAGTTATTGAAGCTAAAATAGAGCCTATGCGAAAAATCAAACACCTAATTTTTACAAGTGTCATCTGGGGAATCGTTATTTGTTGTGGTTTGACCTGTGGGGCGGAGGAAATACCGCTGATCAAAATTGCCAAAATCAGCGGATTTCAAATGCTGTCTGCCAATTCCTTCGGCACGAAAAGCATTGTATTTGCATTTAAAGATAATTCGAGAATTTTTACATTTAAAAAAGTCCTGATGCCTTTGGGATTTCCAGCCATCAAACGATATGGTAGGTACTACATCGATTCTTCGGATTATAGGTATCACATCCAGCCACTGCTTCCAATGACGAAACATCACCACAAAAAATTAAAGATAATTGCCCTGGATGCGGGACATGGAGGTGAAGATAATGGGGCTACTGCCCAGTGGGATAAATTACAAGAGAAATTCTTGACGATGGACGTGTGCCTCCGGTTGGCTAAGCTGCTTGAAAAAAAGGGATATAAGGTTGTTTTTACCAGGTCGCAGGACAAAAAAGTTCCCCTACCGGAAAGAACGCAAATTGCTAATCGAGCGAAGGCGGACCTGTTCGTCAGCATACATTTCAATTCCGCCCCGTCCGCATCCGCGTCGGGCATTGAAACATTCACACTGACTCCATCGACCCAGGCATCATCCTACCAAACTGCTTCCAGGAATGCCCATGAAAATTTTGTCGGCAATGCGTTTGACAGTCTGAACATAGTCCTTGGCTATTGCCTACAATCCTCACTAACGGCGAGAACGTTAGCCATCGATCGCGGGGTAAAGCATAGCACATTTGTCGTGCTAAGGGACCTAAAATGCCCGGGAATTTTAGTAGAATGTGGGTTCTTGTCTAACCGTGAGGAATGCAAAAAAATTGCCTCTTCTGCCTATAGGGATACCCTGGCCCAATCCATATTCGATGGCATTGTCAAATTTGATAGTTTACTATCGGATTAGACAACTCACCTTCCCAAAAGAGATCAATGCTAGCAGTATACCGTACACCATCAGGAGTGTACCCAGCATCACCCTGGAAGGTTTCGACCCTATGAGAAAGTTTAAAAAATCTCGCAGGAGATACGGCGTGGAGCCGATTAGCATCGAAAAAATAATTACCAAGTAGACAAAAGAGACGAAATAATTTTTCCACAAAATCGGTTCGCCATAGACATTGGCCAACATTTCCTTTGAACAAACGAGCAACAAAACCGCCAATCCACGTATGGACAGCAGTTCTCTCATTTTGAAAAATGAGAGTAATATTATTGTGGCAAATAGGATGAGTAGCGTCAATCTATGCTCCCCAAAATCTGCCATGTTTAGGTGAAACACATTTATTAAAAAGACCGTTCCGCCGACTCCCAAAGTCACAAATGGAGCGTTTTTTGAAAAAAGTAACCAATTGTTCAATTTTTGCAAATGGTTGCTGGAAAAGGAAAACCCTGATAGCAGGATGACAATCACCCCCGCCACGAAAATTGTAACATTGCCACTCATAATTATAGAAAAATGAAAATCCAAGGATGATGCAACATAGGGGAATGGCACAAAAAATCAAATTTTAAAAAAGTCAAACATTTGGCGATCGATAAAAAGACGATGCCGCGTTAAAAATCGGGCACTAAAGCAACTTAGCCGCATTCAAAATTGCATTGGTTATTTCTTTGTTCGATTTTGTGCCAATTCCGCCAAGGGCGATGAATAAATAGTCATGGGATTGTTTGAAACACTGCGAATTAAGTCTAAATGCTTCCCTAACCACCCGTCGGACCCGGTTCCTGGTTACCGCATTGCCGATTTTTCTCGACGTAACTATCCCAATTCGTGGTGTTAAATCGTGGAATGATATGCCTACTGTCCCCCGTTCGAAGGATTTTAAAACAAATATCTCCCCATAAACACTCCTCGTACCTTTGGAACGAAATTTTTCAAAATCAGAAGATTTTCTTAGGCGTTGGCTTTTGAATAGCCGGAACATTTGTCGTGAGCTTTATATGTACACACAGATTTTCTTGCGTCCGATGCGTCTGCGTGCTGATAATACCTTACGTCCGCCCCGCATTGCCATGCGAGCACGGAACCCACATTTTCTGATTCTTTTTAAATTCGACGGATGATATGTCGGTTGCATAGTTTCCCTTGCTGATTTTAATTACTGCCAACAAAAAGTAAATTTGCCATATGTCAAGGTTTGACTGGTAAATTTCTTGAAAGAGAAAAATTTTAGTCAGCATTGTTTACAAAACTTTTCAAAATTTTATCATGCAATCTGAAATGTTTAATTTTAACCGTATCAATTGCTCCTATTGTTTTATTAGCGATGAAGAGTAAACATAGTTCCAGGGGGGAAGTTTCACCCACATTGTTTATACTATCCGGACCTTCTGGAATCGGAAAGGACACCGTTACCAGGAGGCTGTTAGAAAGGGTCGGAGCCGAAAATCTAAGAAGGATAGTTACCACCACCACCAGGCAACCGCGGAGGGGTGAAGTGAACGGCATAGATTATCACTTCATTGGTAGGGAAGAATTTCTCAGGCGGATAGAAAGATCGGAATTTTTGGAATATGCCAATGTGCACGGAGACTATTACTATGGCTCTTCGCGGGTAGACGTCGAATCAACCCTGTCGGAAGGAATTAACGCACTTTTGGTAATCGATGTGGCAGGGGTTGAACAAATTTTAAGGCAAAAAAACAATTTTCGGACGGTTACAATTTTTATTGTCCCCAAAAGCTTGGAGGAGCTCAAACAAAGAATCGCCGGTCGGGGGACTGAAACAGCAGAATCAACGGCCAAACGCCTTCAAACGGCGGAAAGTGAAATGAAAATGGCTTCCCTCTATGACCATGTTATTGTAAGCGGTTCCCGGGATGAGGATTTCGCAGCTCTCTTGGAAATATATGAAGCCCAGTCGGCATAATTTCATCCTGGGGTAACCGGGATTTATTCCTTATCTTGGCTTGGCTAGCGGTTATGTTTCCCCCCTATTTTTCGAGAGGAGTAGGCTCGTTTCTCAAGCTTCAAGTGTCTTTCCGCTAGTTTGGCGAGCTGTGCAAAGGGCAGCCCTATTAGGAAATAGATAAAAGCGACGATCGCACCCATTTCAAAGAAGTTAAACGAATTACTCGCAATCAGCATATAGGTTTTTGTCAATTCCATTATTGTGATCAGCGAAACGAGGGATGAATCCTTTAAAATCGCGATGAAATCATTCGTAAGCGGTGGCAGAACAAACGTAAATGCCTGGGGTAGGATGACATGGCGCAGAGATTGCCATTGGTTCATGCCCAATGCCCGTGCTGCTTCCATCTGACCATAGGGAACGGCTGCCATTCCGGCACGAAAATTTTCTGCCTCGTAGGCGGCATAGTTCATTCCAAGGGTTAGTATTCCTGCGACCAATGGTGGCAGTGTTATTCCTATGCATGGGAGGCCATAAAATACAAAAAACAGTTGGATTAGAAGTGGAATTCCCCGTAAAAGTTCTATCATTGAAATGGCAAAAAAACTTATCCATTTTGGCATGTATACCCTCATAATAGCGAAGCAAAGCCCAAGGACTATGGCTACGCACATTGACAAAATTGATATCACCAGGGTAACACAGGCAGCTTTTATGAAAAAGGGTAACACTTTGACGTACTGGACCGTTGATTTATCCTGATTTCCGGAAGATTTAGGTTTCGAGCCCGGCGTTTCTATTTTTGATGATATCTCCCCTAACCGAGAATAAAATGTGTTGTGCAGATCCCACTTCGACACGATTGCGTCGAGGGAGCCGTCCCGTTGCATATCTTCGATGACACCATTTATTGCGGCCATAAGTTCCCCATTCCCAGGGGCTGATACGATGGAATACCTTGTTTCGTCGAGCTCATCAATGATTTTTAGGCCGGATAGCTTTTTGGTGTAGTATGCCGCAATTTGCCCATCCAATAGGATCGCATCCACACGTTTGTTTTTTAGGTCGGAAATGGCACAGTATTCATTTGGATAGCCGATGATTTTGACATCTTTTAGACTATTCGTCAAAACACTTTCCGCCTTAGAGCTTCGTAAAACACCGACAATGGCTCCACTACAATCGAGGATAGATTTAATATTATCGGTATTTGAACGAATAATAAGCGATAGGCCGCAGGCATAGTATGGATTTGAAAAGATGGCACTATTTTCTTTCCCCTCTTCGGGTGAAAAACCATTGATGACCACATCGTACAGATTCCTTTGGAGACCAGAGACTAGGCTATCCCAATCATTTTGATGAAATTCTGCTCTGCGGCCGAGGCGCTTTGCAATGTAATCTATGATATCTTTTTCAAATCCCACCAGCTTTGACAAATCTCCATTCTCATAGAACACGTTTGGGGCTCCACTTTCCGCATCGGCAGCCCAACGCAACACTGATTCATCGGCCAATAAAACAGATCCGAACAACAATAGTACGATAAAATAGAAACTTTTCATTACATGTATCGCTTGAGAAATCTACGGGTCCTGTCATCCTGTGGGTTTATAAAAATTTCATCCTCATCGGAAATTTCTATAATTTCACCATTTTCCATATAAATTATATAGTCGGAGGCATCTTTGGCAAAGCGCATTTCATGGGTAACAATAATCTGGGTCATTCCTTCCGCATCGAGGTCGCGCATGACCTGTAAAACTTCTTCCACCATTTCCGGATCAAGGGAAGAAGTTGGTTCGTCGTAGAGCATGACTTTCGGTTTCATTGCCAATGCCCGTGCGATGGCCGCCCGTTGTTTTTCGCCACCGGATAAACTCCAGGGATAACGTCCGCTTAAATTTCCTAGCCCAACCTTTTCCAGCAGTGCCATTGCCAAAGCCTTAGCTTTTTCCTGTCGTTCATGTTTGACGACTATCTGTGCAAGGGTTACGTTGTCTAGCAGTGTTTTGTGGGGAAATAGATTAAATGACTGAAAAACCATCCCCACATTTTGGCGCAATTCGTGGGCCTGCCGCCAGAAAAAGTCTTCATTTTTTTCGTGGTCCACCGTGCGTAGACAGACGCCGTCTATGGTAATTTCTCCATCGTCCAGCACTTCCAAACAGTTCAAACATCGCAGCAACGTCGACTTCCCACAGCCCGACGGTCCTATCACCGAAACCAAATCACCACTTTCTATTTGGAAAGATACATGTTTTAAAATCCTATTCTTGCCATAATCTTTGCAAAGATTTGAAATACTAATTAAAGGCTCTGGACGATTGGACATTTTTTTAAAAAACTGTTAGCTAATGAAACACAGACTTATCTCGCTTTTTGTACTTTTTTTCGAAAAGTAAATAACAAAATTATCACGCCCATGCAAATAACGCTATCGGCGACGTTAAATATCGGCCAGTGGTAGAATTTCAGATCAACGCCTATGAAATCAATCACATGTCCCCGAAAAATTCTATCGAGGGTATTGCCAAAAATTCCACCAAAAACCATTGCCCCAAGAATTTTTTGAAAAGTCGTTTTAAATTGTTTGTGGGCAAGACCTAGGACGACCATCGATAGGACTCCAATCATGGCTAGAATGGATGAATGCCCACCGAACATACTCCAGGCTGCTCCCGTATTTTCAGAATAGGTAAAGGACAGGAATGAATTTATCCTGACCACATCATTTTTCACAAAGGTCTGGACAATTATCTTAGTCACTTGGTCGACCAACACAACCAAACATGCGGTGGCAAAGCAAATGCGTCTGGCAAAATTACTCATCTTCTTTGGTTTCAAAGTCTGCTAACTCATCGGACGATTGATCAATCTGGAAGATTGAACCATTAGAAGCTTCTGCCGGTTTATTATTTTCCTTTTCTTTCGCCATCTGCCCTTCGATGGAAAACCTGGCAAATGGTACGGCAAGCAACCGTTGGGGTTCTATTGGTTTGCCCGTCAATTCACAGATGCCGTAGGTGCCATCATAAATTCGCTGGATGGCTTCTTCGACCTCGGTTAATGCCTCCTGTTCGTTGGACATTAGAGCTATGGCAAATTCTGAATTAAAGGACTCAATTTCGTGGTCGACGGCATCCTGGGTGTCGCCAACGGAAATGGCCAAATTAGTAGTTGTCAACTTGGAAAGTCCCTTTTTGAGATCGTCCTTCAATTTCAATAGAAGCTTGTAGTATTTCCTATATTTTTGGGGAATTTCGTCGGGATCTTTATCCCTCGCATTGACCTGCTTTGAACGCATGGGATCGAATCCAAAAATATCGGCTATGGATGCTGCCCCTATCTTTTGCTGGGTCTGCGTATCAACTTGCTGGGCCAGGATATCTTTTTTCTTCTCAACAATTTCCCCATGTTTTTCTACCTCAATTCTTTCCTTTCTTGCCCGTATTAACTCGCGGGCATCGTCGATGGAAAAAACGCTATCGTCATTTTTCCTTGTCCTGGTAAAATATTTACCTTTCGCCTCCTGATTAATGTTTTCTAAAACACTCATATCGTTGTAAATGCTATTTTAAAAGATTTTCATATTTTTCAGCAAGTGCCTCGAAACATTTTTGAGATACTTTGCCGAATGGTCCGGCGTCGACGAGATGGTCGACCCATTTCCAGCTGCGGGGACACCTTTCACCACCTGCGGTGGTTATCTTGACCGAACACTGCCCATCGGAAACTATTTCCCTAATTTCCACCTGTGAAATTATAAACACTTCAGGTAAAATCTCCCGATACTTTTGCAATGGTGGGAACATCTTGTCCTTTGGAGAAATTTCAATGATTGCCTTGGCGTCGAGGGATTGTCCGATTGATTTGTTCTGCCTGGCCTGCTCAAGCTGTTCATTAACTTTCGTTCTAAATGATAGCAATGCGTCGAATTCCCGTTCCTCATTCGAGAAATCACCTATTGTGCCCACATCCGGCCAATCCATCAGTTGGACATGGGCTTCCCCAAAATCATCGTTATTTAATGCATATGCCATTGCTTCGTCACAGGTAAATGTAGTAATTGGGGTAAGCAAAGCAAGTATCATATTAAAAATCATGTGAATTGCTGTTTGGGATGACCTACGTTCGTGGGAATTGGGTGCAAATGTATATAGCCTATCCTTTAAAATATCATGGTAGGTAGCCGACAGTTCAACGGAACAAAATCTGTTCAGCAACTGATAAACCCTGTGTATTTCGTAGGCATCATAGGCAGACGTTACCGCTTCGACGAGATTTTTTGTCTTTTGCAGTATCCACCTATCGATGGGCGTCATTTTTTCCTGTTCGACGTGGTTTTTTTCAAAATTGAAATCAAACAGGTTCCCGATTTGAAATCGTAGCGTATTCCTAAAAGTTCGATAGGTAGCGGATACGTGGTTTATTATGTCGTCGGAAATTGCTATGTCGTCGCGGAAATCTTCCGAAGAAATCCACAGCCTTATGACATCTGCTCCAAATTTGTTCACATAGTCATCGGCGGTCTGCGGCTTCCCATCACTTTTTGAAATTTTCTTCCTGTCTTCCCCGACGATAAAACCATGGGTCAGAACATTTTTAAATGGGGCAATTTTTTCCCCGGAAATTATGCTCGTCCACATCGACGATTGGAACCATCCGCGATGTTGATCACTCCCTTCCAAATACATATCCGCTGGCCATACCAGCGAGGCATTCGTTTTTAAAACGGCCCGGTGGCTATTGCCGGAGTCTATCCAAACATCCAGCGAATCCATACATTTTTTGAGTTTTTTAGAGGAAAAACCATCCGGCAGTTCTATTCCATCCAGTAGGGTTTCTTCGTCGGACTCAAACCAAAAGTCGGACCCCCGTTGCCCAATTTTTTTTGCAACGCTGCGAATAACCCGTTCGTCGAGCAACGCATTGCCGGTTTCATCGTAAAATGCTGGTAATGGGATTCCCCAAACGCGTTGGCGGCTAATGCACCAATCGCCCCTCGATGCAATGGCTGCCCTTATCCGATTTTCACCCCACGCCGGTACCCAATTTACACCGCCGACGGATTCCTGCATCTTTCCTCGCAGGTTGTTTTTGTCTAGGGCAATGAACCACTGGGCCATGGCACGAAAAATTACCGGCGTTTTGGACCTCCAGCAATGGGGGTATTGATGTTTGTATGATTGCTTAGCCAATAGTGCCTGTGCCAAATTTAACATTTCGATGACCCTATCATTTGCTTCGCATTTGCCATCACTGTCAAGAACACTTACGCCAATCAATTCCGAAGGTATTTGCCCGTCGTCGACATACTTTCCATCGTCGTCGATGGGGCAATAGACGTCCAGTTTATATGCAATTCCCGTATTATAGTCTTCGAGGCCATGTCCCGGTGCGGTGTGAACACATCCCGTTCCCGAATCGGTTGTCACATAATTTGCCAGGACGATCTGGCTGGGTCTGTCGATAAGGGGATGTTTCGTTTGCAACCCTTCCAGTTGGGCCCCTCGAAAAGTCGCAATTACACTAAAATGTTCAATGCCACAACTTTGGACGAAATCCTGCACCCTATCTTCGCAGACCAAGTAATTTTCATGGCCACAGTTTAGAACGACATAGTTCAGGTTTGGATGTACGGCGATGGCAAGGTTGGACGGAATTGTCCATGGGGTAGTCGTCCAAATTACCACGTGGGTTGTGCCACTAATTTTCAAAGACCCAAGGGCCCCATCGGTAAGTTTAAATTTTACCCAGATCGATGGGCTGACATGTTCCCGATACTCAACCTCCGCCTCTGCCAGGGCGGTTTTACACGGTATCGACCAATAGACGGGTTTTTTGCTGCGATAGACCAATCCCTGGGCAACACAATCCGCAAAAAAATTAAGCACACATTCCTCGTAAGCAGGATCCATGGTGCGGTAGTCGTTGTCCCAGTCGGCAAGTATGCCCAGCCGTTCAAATTGGGACCGCTGGGTTTTTATAAATTTTTGAGAATAGGCCGTACATGCCTTGCGCAATGATATGGCATCGAAGTCTTCTTTTTTTTCACGGAGCTCCCTGACCACCTTATGCTCTATGGGAAGCCCATGGCAATCCCAGCCCGGCACGTAGGGTGTTCGGAAGCCTCGCATTGTTTTGTAACGGACGATAATATCCTTCAAAATCTTATTCAGGGCCGTCCCTATGTGCACATATCCATTGGTAAAAGGAGGCCCGTCATGGAGGATAAATGGCTTCCCCTGGGCATTTTTCCGTTGTATTTTTTCATATACCCTACCCTCTTGCCACTTTTTCACCCTAGCGGGTTCCCTATTGACCAAATCTGCCCGCATGGGAAAATTCGTCTTCGGTAAGTTTAAGGTGTCCTTTAGGTTCATTGGGCGACCATAAGTAACCTACCCATTGAAAATGTCCAGTCGGAAAGTAACGGTTGGTGAAAATTTTGTATCCGTAAAATTGTACGGTCAATGCCGTCGTTTCATGGTTAGACAAGATATGGCCAAGGTGCCCAGAAAGATGGATATAATAGCCATGGTGCTCACAATGGTGGGAATGTGATAAACTTCCGAGAATATCATATTTGTTCCAACGAATATTAAATTTACAGCAATGCCGTACTGGAGCAGGTGGAATTTATTAATTAGCTGTGTTAGGCATATGTACAGAGATCGAAGTCCAATGATCGCAAAAACATTCGAGGAATAGACAAGAATCGGGATTTTTGTAATGGACAAGACCGCTGGCACCGAATCCACCGCAAATATGATGTCGACGATTTCAATGGTAATCACGCATGCCAGCAAGGGAGTGGCATACCACCCATGCCCACATTTTGTAAAAAATGCTAAATTGTCGTTCGAATGTCTTATTTTTAGAAAAGTTTTCATCTTTGTCAGCAAATTGCCAGTGCTACCCCGTTGCTCCTTCGATTTGAACATGCCAATGGCTGAAACTATCAACATGACACCGAAAACATGCATCAACCATTTAAATTTATTCAGCAATGTAATGCCCATGAAAACAAAAACCATCCTCATTACCATGGCCCCCACCATGCCATAGGTAAGTGCTTTTTGTTGGGCTTTGTTCACTATGTGAAAATATGAAAATATCGTCATGAACACGAACAAATTGTCGACGGATAGCGACAGCTCGAGGACGTATCCCGTAAAAAATTTCAAGGCACCCTCCTGTCCGAGGAAAAAATACACCAGCAGTCCAAAAAATGCCGCAAGGGATATCCACGCAATTACCATATATGCGTGGGATCTATGATTAGCCTGGGCATGTTGTGCTTTTGCCAACACCATATCGGCATACAGGCCGACGGTAATTATGACCAAAAATATCCCCCAGAGCTGCCACATGCGGTAAAAAATGCTAGCAATTTTTTGTCAAAATTCAACAAATAATGTCTTTATCAAAGCTTGATGTTGCTAAAAATTTTTCACTAAACATACTGATCCTGTCCTACCTATGGAGAAAAAATGTGTAATATTCATATGCTCTGGCAATACTTGCCGAAGTCCCATGGCGGAATATTTGCTTAAAGCCGCTTTGCAAAAGGCTAACCTCGCAGATAAATTTCGTGTATGTTCAGCCGGAATAATGGCGACCGACCACGGTCGGGCCAGCGACCTTGCCATACGGGTGATGAAGGATTTAAACCAAGACATCAGTGGCCATGTTTCCCAAAGGGTAACCCAGGAACTTTTGGATTCTGCCACCGCGATTTTTTGTTTGGCTGAAAATCATAGGACATTCTTGCTATCAAACTTTAAGGGTGTAGGAGAAAAATGTTTTCTTGTCAGAGAATTTTTAGATACTAGGTATAGGGATATTTTTGATCCATTTTTTGGGCATGTCGATGACTATAGACGCGTTTGTGCTGATATTGGTTCGGCGATGGAATCCATAATAAAATTTTTAGCAAATAACGATGAAAATTAGTATTGGAAGTGACCATGGGGGATATAAATTGGCAATGCTTTTGATAAAACATCTAAGTAAAAGCGACATGGATATTTTTTACTACGGAACGTTTTCCGACGAGACTTCCGTAGATTACCCCGACTACGCTAAGTGTGTGGCGGAAGACATCGCTTCTTTCAAAAGTGATTTCGGTCTCCTGGTCTGTAAGAGCGGGACCGGCATGAGTATTGCGGCAAATAAAGTATGTGGTGTCCGCGCAGCAAATTGCTGGAATGTGGAAGTTGCCAAATTTGCCCGGGAGCACAACGATGCTAATGTTTTATGCCTTGGATCAAATTTTGTAAACGCAAAAAATGCCCAGAAGATACTGGATATTTTTCTCGATACAAAGTTCGCCACCCGCCACCTGAAACGCATAGAAAAGATAACCATCCTGGAAAACTCATCGCGGTGAAATGGTGTATTTGGAACAAATTTTTTTGAACCATACAATTTTCCTATCCAACAAAACCTGGCAGGACATGACAATTATCTTGAAATGGTATAGATTTCATATTTTATCCACATTCAGCTAGGTAACCAGTGTTAAAATATGAAAAGATCACACCATTGCAACCAATTAACCATCGATGACATCGGCACGGAAGTGAGGCTCATTGGTTGGGTCCACGCCATCCGTGACCATGGAGGGTTATTTTTTATAGACCTGAGAGACAGGGAAGGAATTACCCAGCTGGTCTTTGATCCTTCCAATGGGGAGTTGGGAGCCGTACATTCCCTACGTGATGAGTCTGTGATTGAGGTTTGTGGGACAGTTTCCAAGAGACCACCCGACACGGTAAATGGCAAAATAACAACGGGAGCCATCGAAGTCGTCGTCGATGAACTAATAGTCCATAACATCTGCGATGTTTTACCTTTTCCCCTATCGGATCTCAAAATCGGTGGCGTAGGTGAAGATTTACGACTGACTTACCGTTACCTCGACCTTCGCAGGCCAAAGAGCTTTCACCGGTTGCAAATTCGCCATCGGACGGTGGGTGCGCTAAGAAATTACCTGGACGAAAATGGATTTTTGGAGATAGAAACGCCCTATTTGTTTAAAACGACGCCGGAGGGAGCCCGTGAATTCCTAGTCCCAAGCCGGTTAAATCCCGGATGTGTGTACGCCCTCGCCCAGTCTCCGCAGCAGTACAAACAAATGTTAATGGTGGCTGGCGTGGAAAGATACTATTCCGTCGCAAGGTGTTTTCGCGATGAAGATTTGCGGGCAGATAGACAGCCGGAGTTCACTCAAATCGACCTTGAAATGTCATTCATCGACCGCGAAGATATTTATTCCCTGGTGGAAGGAATGCTACAAAACATCTGGAAGGTCACTCGAAATATTGCCATTGAAACACCATTTCCCCGCCTATCATTTCGAAATGCCATGGACCGCTTCGGATCCGACAAACCCGACACAAGATTTGCCATGGAAATCCATGATTTTTCAAGCCTGTTCAAATCCTCCAGTTTCAACGTTTTTGCTTCCGCCATTAAAAATGGTGGGTGTGTCAAAGCCTTTAATGCAAAGTCTCTGGCGGAAATTTCCCAAGGAGAAATGAAAAATCTAGAAGACATCGCCAAAACTCTCGGAGCAAAAGGCCTAGCCTATGTCAAGGTGGAAAATGGACAGTGGAAGTCTCCAATCCTAAAGTTTCTGTCCGATGGAGAAAAGGCAGTCCTTGGGAAGGAATTGGGCATGGCGGATGATGATATCATCTTTTTTGCCGCCGATGGATGGGAACGGGCATGTGCGACCCTGGGGAGAATCCGGCTGGAATGTCGCGATTTGGCAGTGGCAAAGGGTAAATTGGTTCTTTCCGCTGACCAATTCAACTTCCTATGGGTGATAGATTTTCCCTTGATGACATTTGATGAACCACAGGGACGTTTTGTTGCAACCCATCACCCCTTTACGGCACCCGTGCCCGAGGATATGGAACTACTAAAATCGGCCCCTCAAAGTGTCCGTGGCCAACACTATGATATCGTTTTAAATGGTATGGAACTCGGCGGTGGCAGTGTGAGAATTCACCAACCCCAATTGCAGGAATATGTTTTTAAGGAAATATTAAAAATCCCAGAAAATGTGGTCAACGACCGATTTGGATACATGCTAAAGGCTTTTAAATTTGGAGCCCCTCCCCATGGGGGCATAGCGCTCGGCCTCGACAGACTAGTGGCTTTACTGTGTGGTACCACAAGCATACGGGATGTCATTGCGTTTCCCAAGACCCAGCGGGGGATAGACATGATGTCCCAATCCCCATGTCCTGCAAGCGATAAGCAATTGCGTGAATTACATATAAAAATGACCGTTGACGGCGATTCAAAAAAGTGAAACCTTCCTTTTCCCCTAAATCTTTACCAGGTCGGAGATGTCGAAGGGTACCAAAAAATTTGGAGTGGCAAATTAACGCAAACTTTGAAAAGTTTTGGCCCGATATGCACAAACCTCTAAATTTTACCTAAAAAAAGAACACTTTGATTTGCTAAACAAATATACTGGCAATGAGCATAAAGGCTGCCAAAACCATCGTCGCCCTCATTAGGAAGACCGATATTGGATCAACTATTTTTTGAGAAATGACAGAAATAATCGGATTTAACAGGCTCAGATCCATATGGCATATTATTCTTACCACCATCGAAAAAACTGTCCATTTCAGAAAAAATCTAAATATAGGACTTACAATGGCCAGTCCGGCTCTTGCCAGCAAATGCAGGAGTTCCATGAATGAAAACAGGGCAAATTTGACCAAAGGTGGCACAGCAAATTTGACCAAAGGTGCCACGGCAAATTTGATCAAAGGTACCACGGCTACTATAGCTACTCCTAGAGCAATTGCGGTGATAAAATAATGTTTTTTTGCAAATTCTACAACGTTACTGGAGGAAATATTTCCCCATACTTGCCTCAGGGACTCTACACCGCGTGATTCCAAGCTTCTCACAAAATTTACAGAATTGGTAATCCATTGGGGGAATATACCCATGGCGGCATCCCTCACCGTATCCCGCAGTTGTCTCCACGATAAATCGTAAAATCTAGCATGCGGCACATCTTCTTCATCGACAGGTGCGTCTCTTTCATCGACAAGCACAACTCTTTCATTTATAATTTCCATATGTTTTATGCAAGATTGCTAAAACACACACGATGTCAATCATTTTTTTGCAACTTTTTCAAAAAAAATAAAACAACAAGAACCAAAGCAGTATGCCCCGAACTATTACCAACGAAATTTTGTTTTTTCCTACAAAATCGATCTAACCTGGGCTACTATAGCCTGGAACGCTTCCATGTTGTGTATGGCCAATTCGCTTAAAGAACGACGATCCATGGCAATGTTCAGCTTTTTAATACCATCCATGAATCTACTGTATGCCATGTCGTTTGCCCTACAAGCTGCGTTTATTCTAACAATCCACAGCTGGCGCATGTCTGTCTTTTTGCGCCTCCGATCCCTATACGCAAACTTACCAGCTCGCCACATGGCATCCTTGGCATATCTAAACAGGCGGGATTTATTTCCAAAATCCCCACGCGTCGTTTCCAACACCCTACGACGACGTTTCTTCGTTGCAACTGCATTTGTTACTCTTGGCATGTTTCGGTTCCTTTATTTTTGCCATTCGGTCGCCTGCACCGCCATGGCAATGGTTAATAAAATACTCATAGCCCTACTGCTATGAATTTCATAACACGGGCTGACATTCCCGCAGCAAGAACTTTATCTTTGCTCGCCGCATGCTTTTGTCTAGCTGTCTTATGGCGCAAAAGATGACTGGTTCCCGGAGAACGATGCATCAAAGTTCCCCTGGCTGTAACCTTAAAACGTTTCATCATTGCCTTATTTGTCTTTTGCATGATGGCGAGTAATACACTTTTTAAATATTTGTAAAGCGTTTTTTTATGGGCGATGAAAACGTTTTTAACATTGTTTGCTTGCTAATAATTTTATATCCTTCCGTCTTGAAAAAAAGATTTATGTTGCAATCAAAGTAAACTACCCCTATGCTCCATTTTCAGCGGGAGCAAAATTTCCGTGAATGGGCATGCGGCAACGCGGCCTTACATATTTTATAAATACAAAATATCCAACCATTATGAACGCAATAAATCATAGTTGCCACTGGACGCAAACCCATTACATTAAATTACCGGACCATTGGCAATCTGTTTCAAAATCACCACTCTGTCCGGCAACAAGTGACAGCGATTCGGAAAATGCTGAAGAAGTTACTTTTGCTACGGAGCATGACCCTAATAATGGGACACGCCCCGCCGCACCTTCCCTCGACCTTGGCAATATTCCGTCGGAAGTTTCATAAAATTTCTCCCGAATTTTTCATCCGCGTTCCGCTCCCTTTGGCAACCTCAGGGAATCGTTTAAAAACATTCCTAAATCCCATCCCCACACATGGAGACGCAACGTCTAAAAAATTTTGTCAATTCTTTTAAAAACTATTCTTTTTTTGTTGATTTTTGGTTTTTCCCATGCTATGCCTTATCGCCACATAATATTCATGTGAAATTATGTAAATTTTAAAGTTTTAACGAAAGAAGATAACCATGGACATAGGAAATATAGTAGGAGGTGATGAAATAGAACGGAGATTTCGGCCAAGAAGTCCAGAAGAACAAGAATTTGCACAATTTGCCCAAAGAGTTATAGGAGTTGTGCGGGGAACAGGACGATCAGTTGCACAATTTGCACGGGCAGTAGGACAAGGAGTTGCACAATTTGCACGGACAGTAGGAGAATCGGCATGGGAAGCTAGCGGGGAAGTAACAAAGATAGTTGCATTGCCACTTGCACTGGTGCTTGCATCGATGGGAATACTTAAAATAGTACTTAAATTTTTATCGGCAGTAGCATCAAAATTTTTACCGGCAGTAGTATCGAAATTTTTACCGGCAAGCATGGCAATTCCGGTGATTGTAAAGACAGTAGCATTGGTAGCTGTACTGGCAGTAATAATGGTAGTAGTGCAAAAAGCATGGAGAGCTATGCCTGCCCCATGGGCAGATGCAGTACGGAAGGCTATGCAGGCAGTAGTGCTTACGGTAATTATGCTAATAGTACTACAAACAATATGGTTGAATCTTCCCCATGAGATAGTAGAGAAAATTATAGCATGGGCAACGGTGGAGTAGGCGGCATGCTTTGCTCGTTTAGAAGTTGCATTTGCACCCTTTTCCCTGTCTTTTATTTTTTCCATAGATTATCCTAAAGTTTTAGGTCCCCTCGGGAGAAATTTTCATAAAATTTCTCCCGAATTTTTCATCCACGTTTCCTCCCTATTTGGCAACCCCAGGGAACCGTTTAAAAACACTCCCAAATTCCATCCCCTCGCATGGAGACGCAATGTCTAAAAAAATTTTGTCAGTTTTTTAAAAAAACTATTTTTTTCTGTTGATTTTTAATCTTCCCTACGCTATGCGTCATCATCGCATAATATCCATGTGAAATTATGTAAATTTTGAAATTTTAACGAAAGAAGATAGCTATGGACCAAAGAAATATAGTAGGAAATGGTGGAATACTACCGTGGAGATTTCAGAGAGAACATGTGGCAGGAAATGGTGGAATACCGCCACGGGGATTTCGGGGAGGAAATCCAGCAGGACAAGGAGTTGCACAAAAAGCCATACAACTTATATGGAGCGTTGTCCGGACAATAGCAAATAGAGTTGCCCAGACTCTAACAGATAGAGTTGCCCAGGCAATAACAGAGAGAGTGGTATTGCCAATAGCACTGGTGCTTGTCCCGGGAATACCGGTGATTGTAAAGACAGTAGCATTGGTAGCTGTACTGGCAGTAATAATGGTAGTAGTGCAAAGGGCATGGAGAGCTATGCCTGCCCCATGGGCAGCTGTACTATGAAAGGCTTACGGGCAGTAGTACTTATGCTAATTACGCTAACAGCACTACAAGCAATATGGTGGAATCCTCCCCATGAGATAGTAGAGAAAATTATAGCATGGGCAACGGTGGAGTAGGCGGCATGCTTTGCTCGCTTAGAAGTTGCATTTGCACCCTTTTCCCTGTCTTTTATTTTTTCCATAGATTACCCTAAAAGTTTTAGGTCCCCTCGGGAGAAATTTTACAAAAATTTCTCCCGAATTTTTCATCCACGTTTCCTCCCCATTTGGCAACCCCAGGGAACCGTCTAATTTAAAAACATTCCCAAATTCCGTCCACATACGGGGACGCAACGTCTAAAAAATTTTGTCAATTCTTTTAAAAACTATTCTTTTTTTGTTGATTTTTGATTTCCCCCATGCTATGCGTTATCGTCACGTAATATTCATGTGAAATTATGTAAATTTTAAAGTTTTAACGAAAGAAGATAACTATGAACATAGGAAATATAGTAAGAAATGATGGAATGGCACAACCGGGACCCCTGAGAGGACATAGGGGAATTAGGCAAATAGTTGCAGGAACTATGAGGAAAGTAAAACAAAAAGTTAAAGAGACTGCATTGGAATTAAAAGGAGAAGTAAAAGACCTTGCACGGGAAGTCAGAGAAAATACATGGGGAGCTTTACAGAAACTTATATTACTAGTAGCAATGGTGGATGCATTGTCCTTGACACTGAGGATTGCACTCTCAATAGCATTGAGATTTGCACCGGGAATAACAACGAGCATTGTGGCAGTCATAACAATGCCGGCGGTACAGGTGGTAGCATGGGTAGCTATAGTGGTAGCAATAATAGCAGTGACGCGAAGGATATGGAAAGCTATACCTGCCGCCGATCGGGAGGCTGTAATAATTATGCTAATTCTACTAAAGCTGATAATGATAATGATAAAACCACCCTCCATTTTGCCCGTTTAGAAGTTGCATTTGCACCCTTTTCCCTGTCTTTTATCTTTTCCAGGGATTGCCCTAAAAGTTTTAGGTCCCCTCGGGAGAAATTTTCATAAAATTTCTCCCGAATTTTTCATCCACGTTTCACCCCTATTTGGCAACTTTCGGAGAACCGTTTAAAAACACTCCCAAATTCCATCCCCTTGCACGGGGACGCAACGTCTAAAAAATTTTGTCAATTATTTCAAAAACTATTCTTTTTTTGTTGATTTTTGATTTCCCCCATGCTATGCGTTATCGTCACATAATATTTAGATGAATTTATGTAAATTTTAAAGTTTTAATGAAAGAAGATAACTATGAACCCAGGAAATGATACCGCAATACTAACACAAGGAGCATACCCGGGGATTGGGAAACCATACCGGGCGTTTAATAGAGTAGAACGGGAAGCAGAAGAGATAGCCGTATGGGCAGCTGCACGAGGAGGAATAGTAGGAGTGGTGGAAATGGGACGAAATATGATACAAAATGCAATTGGAGGAGATTGGAGAACGATAGGACTATTTTTAAGACTAACAGCCATATATGCGGTTGCAGTACATTTGATTATACCGGCCGCAGCGGATGTTATATTAAAAATTGTACTAGAATTTGCAATAGGAAGTGCAGAAGGAGCTTTAATAGGAGCTGAAATGCTGGCTATTATGGATACTGCACTGATAGCAAGAGAAGCAAGATTAGGATTTTTATTAACAGCGGCATACAGAATGGAGCGATTTCTACCGGTAACAGGAGTGATAGCAGGAATAGCAGTGGTGGTAACAGCCGTAGGGGTACTTGCCTCGGCAGCTATATCGAGATTTGTACCGGCAACAGCACAGAAATTTGCACAGGGAGTCGTATTGGTAGCTATGGTGGGAATTACACTGGCAGCTTCATATTTTGCATTTGTACAGATGCCATGGGTATTCGCATCGGCATCATGGTTTGCACTATCATGGCATATGCTAGGAATAATGACGGCATTAGTGGTAATTATGAATTGGGTATACTTGCTACCATTGATACGAGAAGCAGTAGAAGCTGCACCAGCGGCATAGAGCGGCATGCTTTGCTCGCTTAGAAGTTGCATTTGCACCCTTTTCCCTGTCTTTTATTTTTTCCAGGGATTGCCCTAAAAGTTTTAGGTCCCCTCGGGAGAAATTTTCATCCACGTTTCCTCCCTATTTGGCAACTTTCGGGGAACCGTTTAAAAACATTCCCAAATTCCATCCCCACACATGGAGACGCAACGTCTAAAAAATTTTGTCAATTATTTCAAAAACTATTCTTTTTTTGTTGATTTTTGATTTCCTCCATGCTATGCGTTATCGTCACATAATATTTAGATGAATTTATGTAAATTTTGAAATTTCAATGAAAGAAGATAACTATGAACCCAGGAAATGTGGAAGGAAATGGTGAAATACCGCCACGGAGATTTCAGGGAGGAAATCCAGCAGGACAAGGAGTTGTACAATTTGTATTGCCGGCAGGACGAAGAGTTGCACGGGTAGTAGGACAAGGACTTGCGGAAGCTGCACAATCTGCATGGAGAGGTGCCAGGACAATGATTGTTAGAAGAATAACAGTTATCAGAACAATAATAGAGAGAGTTGCTAGGATAATAGTAGAGGGAGTTGTTCA
This sequence comes from Puniceicoccales bacterium, assembly GCA_031258695.1. Taxonomy (GTDB): domain Bacteria; phylum Verrucomicrobiota; class Verrucomicrobiia; order Opitutales; family JAIRKQ01; genus JAIRKQ01. The sequence continues at coordinate 2,256 of JAIRMM010000001.1, read as the reverse complement.
GGCAATAGCAAATGGAGTTATATCGCCAGCAGTACTGATGCTTGAATCGATGGTAATACAAGCAGTTGTATTTAAAGCACTTAAAATTTTACCGGTAGTACTTAAAACAGTACTTAAATTTTTACTGGCAGTAGTATCGGAAATTTTACCGGAAAGCATGGTAGTGCCGATGATTCTAAAGGCAGTAGCATGGGTAGTTGTACTGGCAGTAATAATGCTAGTAGTGCAAAAAGCATGGAGAGCTATGCCTGCCGCAGTGTTTATGGTAATTACGCTGGCAGTGGCACAAGCAATAGGAGGGTTTCCTGTGGTAGTGCTTATGCTAATTACGCTGAGAGTAATACGAGCAATCGTGCCAGTGATATAGGAGCGGAAATTATAGCATGGGCAACGGTGGAGTAGGCGGCATGCTTTGCTCGTTTAGAAGTTGCATTTGCACCCTTTTCCCTGTCTTTTATTTTTTCCAGGGATTGCCCTAAAAGTTTTAGGTCCCCTCGGGGGAAATTTTACAAAAATTTCTCCCGAATTTTTCATCCACGCTCCACCCCCATTTGGTAACTTTCGGGGAACCGTTTAAAAACATTCCCAAATTCCATCCCCTTGCATGGAGACGCAACGTCTAAAAAAATTTTGTCAGTTTTTTTAAAAACTATTCTTTTTTATTGATTTTTAATCTTCCCTACGCTATATGTTGTCGCCGCGTAATATTTCACGTGACATCATGTGAACTTTGAAATTTTAACGAAAGAAGATAATTATGAACGTAGGACATGTGGGAGGAAATGATACCTGTCTAGCACAACCGGGACCCCTGGCAGGAAATTCGGTGGCGGGAAGAGTATCACCATCGGAACAACAGATACTTCCGGAAAAAGGTTCAGAAATAGGAAAAGTTACACCGGAAGCTGTGGACTTTGTCCGGGGAATAGGAGAGAGAGTTGCATGGGCAGTAGAACCGGGAAGTGTACCGGTAGCAATAGCGGCAGTAGCGTCGGTGGTTGTATCGGCAGCCGTGTCCATGGCAATAACTAGGGCCATATCCGCAGCTGTGGCAACGATGCTGATAGCTACGATAATGGTATAAAATTGCATCGGTATCAAATGGCAACTATAATGGGGAAACATATCTCCATCCGGAGGTTGGAACAGGGCCCACGGATAGGGGATTTTACCATCACTAGCAGCAGTGACAAATCTATGCTATTTCTCCATTGACATGGTCCGGATTTTTCATCCCATTATTAATTCATGGCGAACACCGCGTGGGCGAGGATGACTCCCTGCTCCGCGGAGTCCCCATCGTTCTATGCCGCTGGCTTGTGGGTGACTTGATGTGGTTTACTTCGCTAAAAATAAACCTGGGTGGTGCCAGAGGGCAGGTTTGAACTGCCGACCAAAGGCTTATGAGTCACCCGGGCCCTAAATCCGCCCAACCCACAATAAAACGCTACAGCCCATTATTTTTGGGATTTAAGCTTGACTTCGATTTTCGAGCATGCTTAAAAGTTCATAAAAATACGTCAAAATATGCCGTATAACGGGTGAATGGTGGGTGAACAAAAAGAGATAACACAAGATAAGATAGGATATGAAAATGCAAACGGAAATAAATTTTACGAAAGCAGCACTACTAGAAATCAAACCACCGGAAAAAGGGAGGGCTATATTCCACGACACCAAAGAAAAAGGATTAAGTCTATACATAACCCGAACAGGTCATAAAAGCTTCTATATAAAGAAGCGAATAAAAGGACAATCAAAGGAAATTATTTTAGGCCATTTCCCCGACATGACGGTGGAGCTGGCGAGGAAAGCAGCTCAAAAAATAAAAGGGCAACTGGCGGAAGGGAAGAACCCCCTAAAGGAGAAAGAGAAAGTAGCTGATGAGAAAACATTTGGAGAAACCTATGAGCTATTTATGGAAAAGCATGTAAAAATAGAGAATAAACCTCTCACACAGAAAGACATAAAAATTCGTCTAAAAAAAGTTTTGCCTCATTGGTTCCACAGGCCCCTTTCATCCATAACGAGACAGGATGCCCAAGACATGCATAACCGCATAGGACGAGAACACGGAAAAATCGAAGCGAATCGAGCACTATCCTACATTCGCACCATCTACAACAAGATGATAGAATGGGGATGGGAAGGGACCAACCCTGCCGCCAAAATACATAAGTTCAAAGAGCAGAAGAGGGATAGGTTCATATTACACGACGAACTGCCGAAATTCATGGAAGCCCTGGAGGTGGAACC
>JAIRMM010000040.1 GCA_031258695.1 Puniceicoccales bacterium | reverse complement strand
TTATCCATGTCATTGGAATTGAGCATCGATATGCCCAGTAGGGTTAGAATGATACCTCCGGTTATGCAAAAGGATCCCATTGTGACCCCAAGAAATTCAAAAAACTTTTCGCCTACTATTGCGAAAAACAGTGCCGTGCCATAGGCCACGAAAGTTCCCACTTTGGCTGCCCGAACACGTTCAGCTAATGTGTAGGGAGCTGTCATGCTTACAAAAAGTGCAATGATTGCCAAGGGGCAACTTATGATGAATAGCCTGGAAAAATATTGAACCAAATATTGCATATGTCCTAACATGGAAATGAGTTAAAACTGTTCAATGGCAGTAAGTCAAGCTTTTTGTTCATTTTAGTGTAAAAATCTTATAAATATGCATTGGTAAAAAGATGTGGCGGTGGTATTATCTCGGGTTGAAGTTTGCTCCATGATTTTACTTCAAGCACTTTGTGTTCTTACCATTAGCGAGTTAATATGGGCAAAGCTATCCAACGTCATTGGATCGTGCAAAAGATGACCATCTATGGAGTTGCGACCAAAAATGTGCCATGAAACAATGATGCGCAGATTGATCCTATTAAAAACATTTACCCCAGGGAATTCCCAACATTGGAAATTCCTTGGGGTAAATGGTAAACCAACCTAAAAACCAAAGTTGTTTGTCGATTCAACCTTGGAGGAAATTATCGAGTGAAATTACAGATTTCACAAGCTTAACTTCCTCCTACGACCAAACCTTATTACCGGTTACCGAACGGCGACTTTGACCTAAAATCACTAGCATTTGCTGTACAAAAAGATTTGGAAATTTTAGGTGGGGTAGGCGGGATGATAGGCGGGGTATGCGACGCGATAGGCGGGATGATAGGCGGGATGATAGGCGGGATGGTAGTATCATCCTTTGGTGTTTTTTCCAACAAGTTTTTTATTAGCCCTGTTAACTGTGTCCATAATCCCATTTTATAAAATAGAGGCACTAGTATAATTACAGCCGCCATCGCTGCGAATTTATAGGGATGTCCTCTTATCCACCCCTGGATTGCCGGAAGGCTATTCATTACCCATTCGCCTATCGAGAATATTGTAGATACTTCACTCAGTAAGTTTAACACTCCTGGTCCACAAAACATAGGTACTATTGCATAAACTGCTACTACAGCAACCATTGCCCCTACTAAGCATCTAAAAGGATGATCTTTTATATACTGCCGGTTATCTACTATCAACTTGATTATCCTAAGGGCAAACCCTCCCGCATTTATCAAGTTTGCTATCCGTGTTACCCATACTAGTTTTGCCAGTACTGTTACTATTTTTGACGGCAATAGCGAAGACACTGATGAAGCAATTAAGAGAACAAAGGAACACGTTTGGACATACTTCTGTATAAAGTTCCAAAAAGCAGCTATAGCCTGAACAGCTCCTGGTCCCGCTGCAGCTATAGCCCGAACAGCTTCTTGTATCCTTACTACATATACATGTGCTACATCTGGAGCATGTCCTGGAGGAGGTTCCGGAGCATGTCTTGGAAGAGGTTCTGATTCTGAATCCGGAGGAGTAGTAGTTGCATTACCTTCAGATTCTGATTCTGAATCCGGAGCAGATTCTGAAAGAGGTTCCGGAGCATGTCTTGGAAGAGGTTCTAATTCTGAATCCGGAGGAGGAGGAGTTGAATTACCTTCAGATTCTGATTCCGGAGCAGCTGAATCATCTTCAGCTTTCCATATTGCTTCCTGTACTGCTGCCGATACGCTCCCTAATGCGTCTCTTAGCGTGTTTATTTGTTGTTCCATTGATGGTTCCCCCAATACCTCATCGAATAATTGACCCGCCCAATCTAGTCCCGCATGCAGCACACTTGTCCGTATAGCTGGATCGTTTGTTCCTTCCAGCACAGCGTTAAGTACTTCTAGCGGTAATAGTATTGCCTGCCACTGCACGATTTCTGGCTTCCTCCGAGCACCTCTCAATATTTCCTTCACTGCAGCTTTCAGTATATTTGGATTTATTCCCGATGCAATCTCCTCTAGTCTACCCAGTACAGTTTTCAGTCTTTCTGAATCGTTTGTTTGTATAGCTTGCATAATTTCGTTTTCAACTGCTTGTATTGCTCCTAGTGCATTTTCCCTTTTTTCGTTTGCATCTTTTTTTGCTGCACTTATCTCCTCCCTTACCCAGTACAGTACATTTCTTTCTAGGGCATACATCGCTGTCATTTTTTCTTCCGGATCTTTACTTGCCACTACTTCTAACCGACCATCGAGCAGCGTTTCCATTCCTGCTGCTGCTGCATTTCGCGACACCTCTATCGGTGGGGGTGAATCTCCCACCACCGCGGACAGTGACTCCTGTGCTATTTTTAGCACTAAGGATTCAAATGCCGCCTTCACTCTAACTTCCAAATCATTGTCATCTTCTGTCGCAACTCTATCTGCATCATCTATTGAATCGCGCAAGTATTCCATTGACCATTCTATTTTCCATTGACCCTCCCATGTTTTTGGATCTGTTCCCGATACAATGCTTATTAGCATCTCCTGTGTTGCTTCCAAATTGAATCCTTCGTTAAGTTTTTCTACAAGTTTTTCTACAAATTTTTCTACAAGTTTTTTTGCGGATTCCTTTGACACATCATGCCTTATATCACGGAATAAGTTTTGCAGCGCACACACTGAATTTTCCATTGTTGTAACTCTAGGTTCTGCATTCTCCAAAATTTGCCTTTCTGCATTCTCCAAAATTTGCTTCAGAGCGTCCATTCTCTCCCTTGCTTTGCCCACACTTCGATTCCTTTCTAATAATTGCACTTCCGTCAGTATAGCTACCAGTACAGCTTTCGTTATGGCTGCTACTTTAAGAGGTGGGTCTTCGGTTCTGTCAGCCCTAGAATTTTCTCTTTCTATCTTACGCTCTGCCTGTTTAATCAAATTTTTCAGGGCTTCTAGTACTTCTGGATCGCGTACATTTGCCACTAACCCTACAAGGTTATTTACTGCTGCAATTGCAGTTGCCAGTGTTGCTTGATTGCATACCCCTTCAATTGCCTGGAAAGTTTCCTGAAAAGCTTCCTGAAGAGCTTCCAGCGTTGGCTCCCGATCAGCTAGGTTAGCTTCCACTTGCCGTCCACCCAGTGGAAATTCCAGCTCAATTCCTTGACCTCCAGCTGGATTTGGCCCTACTCTATTCGCTGGTCTGAGATTGTTTCCTAGTTCATCCCCAGAACTTTCGGTAGATGATGGAAATTGCATATTGTCGTCATTTCTTTCTATATCCATAAAATTAAATTATCTCCTTTCACTAAAATTTCACGTAACTATATATGGTGTACATGAATCACTACATAGCACACAAAAGATTAGAAATCAACAAAAAAAAGAATAGTTTTGAAAGATTTAATAAAAAACTTTTAAAACATTGCATTTTTATGTTTTGGAATGTTTTTTAAAAGCATTGAAAAGTTCTGGGACATGCCCTAGAAAAAACCTAGCGACATTCTGTTATGGTTATCTTTTTTGATAAAAGCAGACAAAAAGATGGCAGACAAGAGGAAATGGACTACCCACCAAATGCCATTTCCAAGGACAACGATCATAGGTTTATCCATTTAAATGTCGCTGGCAAAGGGATGGCTGCCCTCTACCCTTTCATTCTCTTCTGCTTTTCAACATATCCTAGGAGGGAAAAACAAGTGCAGATTGATCCGTGCGACGCTGGATATCGATGTCACAAATCATGACCGTTGATATGTTAGTTGGGGTGAAACGGTATCCATTCAAGATTCCAAATTCATAGGTTGGAGTATCATCCGTTCTTCTAATTGCCAGACGGGGAATATCCCGTGATATCTCTCTATTATACCAATTGCGATCACCGAAGGGGTATGCCCTTCCGATATGCATATTGTCCAAATCTAAGGCAAGTAGGGCATCGATGTCAATGTTTTCTGCATGGGTAGCAGGTATTGTGTATATTGTACCATTTGTTCCCACATAGATGAAGTGGTCTCCAAGTTTCTGTCGGGCTTCGGCCTGTTTTTTTAATTCTGCCATTCCATTTAAATGTTTTGCCCTATCCATTGGGATTGATATTTCGGCAGTTGCCTCGTGCCCGGCGTATATCTGTGTGACGCCATAGTTATTGCCGTGTATTTTCCAATTTCCAAAGTTAGACGCCTGTAATATGTGAAGAAATAGCACCGCATTCATGTTATGTACCGGATATGTGAGTCTATATCGTTCTTCCATATGGGGTGTGACAACGTATTTTATCCCTTCTTCTTGCCACACTTTTATTCGCTCGTCGATTACAGAAGGGATGCTACATTCAATATCCTCAAATACACTATCTTTCCCTCTCCCGCCATTTTTCAAATCAACGGTGATGGAATCATTTACTATTGGTAGTAGTTGGACTGTGAACCCGCTCGGAAGGAGGAATTGGCCACCGCGTAATATCTGCCCATACATTAGTATCAGCCGTTCCGGATGGTTTCGGATTTCTGCGCTGATAAGAGCGTCTATGGTGCATGTTGGCAAACCAAGTTGCCTGTGGAGAGAGAACAGGGATGCCAGTATGGCTTCGGCAGGGGTCAAAAGTGGTTTCCTGCCCCGCGACATGATATTTAAAAGAAATAGCCCATAGGGCCCAGGGATGATATTCCTGGCGAGATTTAATATATCCATTACGTTGTTTCTATTGGCAACAAGGCATTCACATACCGTGTATATCTGGGAACGCATTAACTCCACTTGGGGAATGAAACGGTACGGTATGGCCTCGAAAACTTCTGCATTTCCGAAAAACTCCATCCATGTTCTGAGCTTTTCGACATTGACATAGCCACCTCCATCGAAACAATCCACCGCCACTTCATTCGCTATTCCTTGCCAAACCCTACGGGCTTCCTTCAAAGGCATATACGTTGATTCACTATGAACATCACCCAATGACCTATTACCGATTACGCCTTCCAATTTTAAATGTAGGAGTCTAAATTTGTCGGCATAAGTTTGTGTGGCCGTGTCCACTGGCAAGGCAAGATGTGGCAATTTTCCTTGTTCAATCAGCGTTGTTGTAAATTCCATGCCAGATGGACTACACCTAAGTAACCTATGTACAAAAGCTTTGGATGTTTCTGGTAAAGAGAAAAAAGGACGATCGGGGACCAATGTTAACTCTGTTAATAGTCTTCCGCCAAATGCACCATATCCTGCCGATGCCATGGCAAAAGTTTCGAATTGTTCAGGGAACTTAGAGAATAAAGAATTCGGATCAAAGAATAGTTTATTTTGTTCAATCAACCTTACTAGCAGACTCGGCCTAGGCGAACTAACAAACAACGTTTCGGCTAATGTTGTAAGCTGAGTTGACGGGAATAGATGAAGATCAAGTTGTAGTAACGCTCCTTCACTTAATTTATCAAGCTTAAGTCCTGGCAATTGGCCTTTTTCGATCAAGATATTAAAACATTTTACGCCGAATTCCCTACCCCCAAGCAATTCCTCTGCCAAAAAACAGGAGTCGGTTTCTGATAAATCCTGCAGTTTAAGGTTTGTTAGTAGATCAAGCTGTGGTGTGCCTTGATTAAGAATGAAAAATAAGCATTCTCTACCCTCCGGACCACACCTAAATAGGTTCTTTAAAAACCCGGTGGAGTCATTTTTTGATAAATCATTCAGGTTAAGGCTTGGCAATTTGCCTTGTTCAAGCAAAAACTTTAAACATTTTGCACCCTCACGGGCACCCCTGACAAGCAATGTCCTTGCAAGCCATTTGGAGGCGGCAGGATCTAAATTCTTCGGTAAAAATGTGCCTTTCTCAATTAAAAGTCTTAAACACTTCGCACCATACGGGCCACCCTCACAAAGCAACTGCCGTACGGTAAGTCCGATGGAGGAAGCATCGAAAGCAGATATATTCTTGTTTGGGAGTTGAAGATTTGGGAGTTTCTTTTCCTCAATTAAGGAACATAAGTGTTTCGCTCCATCCCGACCACCCTCCTTAATCATTGTTCCTGCAAGACATAGGGCTTGTGTTAGAGGTAATTCCCCTAGCCCAATTCTTGGGCTTTCCCCAAGCACTAACTTGTTAAGTAAGGCCATACCAGGCAGACCGCATCTCACGAGCGTCATCAAATTTTTTGCCGGATTAAAATTTGGCAATTTTTCAGCCATTATTAAATAACCTAGTAGCTTCACAGCCTCCAGACTATTTTTACGAAGTATCCTATCTGCAAGCTTTTCGGCATCGGCGGAATTTAAAGTTTCTGGATGAAAGTTTGGTAATTTGCCTTCCCCAATTAAAACTCTTAAATACTCTACATCCCTCTTGCCACCATTGTCAATCACTTTAAATACAAACTTTGTGGCTTCGGCAGAATCTAAATTCTCTGGATGAAAGTTTAGGAATGTGCCTGGCATCAAACACTCCGCACTCCGCCAGCTATTCTTATCAAGCAGTCTATACAAAAAATTTCTGGCTTCGGTTTCACTTAACTGAAGATTTCTTATTCTGCCTTCATTAAGCAGGGTATTTAAACATCTTGAGCCCCACTCGCCATGCCCAATCAGTCTATCTGCAAACTCTCTGGCTTGGGCAGATGTTAATTCATTGTAATTAAGATTTCTTATTCTGCCTTCATTAAGCAAGGTATTTAAATATTCTAAGCCCGCCTCGCCATGCCCAATCAGTCTATCTGCAAAACCTCTGGCTTGGACAGGTGTTGATTCATCGTAATTAAGATTTTCCAGTTTGCCTTTATTAAGCAAGGTATCTAAACGTCCTAAGCCCACCTTGCCATACCCAATCAGTCTATCTGCAAACTCTCTGGATGCGGCTTTATCTAAACGAAAGTTTCTTAGTCTGCCTTTATAAAGCAAGGTATTTAAACATTCTAACCCCCTCTCGCCATGCCCAATCAGTATATGTGCAAAACTGCTGGATTCGGCTTCATTTAAACGAAAGTTTCTTAGTATGCCTTTATCAAACAAGGTATTTAAATATTCTAAGCCCGCCTCGCCATGCCCAATCAGTCTATCTACAAACTCTGTGGCTTCGGCTTCACTTAACTGAAGATTTCCTATTCTGCCTTTATTAAGCAAGGTATTTAAACATTCTAAGCCCGCCTCGCCATGCCCAATCAGTCTATGCGCAAACTCTCTGGCTTGGGCAGGTGTTAATTCATTGTAATTAAGATTTCTTAGTCCCTCTTCATGAAGCAAGGTATTTAAACATCTTAAACCCCACTCGCCATGCCCAATCAATCTATCTGCAAACTCTCTGGGTGCGGTTTCATCTAAACGAAAGTTTCTTAGTCTGCCTCTATTAAGCAAGGTATTTAAACATCTTAAGCCCGCCTCTCCACCCTCAAGCAGTCTATACAAAAAATTTCTGGCTTCGGCTTCACTTAACTGAAGATTTCTTATTCTGCCTTTATTAAGCAAGGTATTTAAACATCTTAAACCTACCTCGCCACCCTCAATCAGTCTATTTGCAAACTCTCTGGATTCATCGGCTGAAAGCAGATCTAAAGTCGTTTCTCTCTCTTCAAGAGCCTTAGTATCTACATCGCCACCCGGAAATGGTATGTTTCCTTCTGGGATCAGACCAGGCCTTATTTGAGTCAATATTTGCCCTATTGTCTCAAAAATATTTTCACCTTCTCTTAAAACACTTGTTGTCATTCTTTCCATGTGGAAAAAAAATACAAAAAAATACAAAAATAGCAATTTTTTTGTAAAAATTTAATACCTTGTTTCACATCGGAAGATGGGGAAATTTTCTTTCGCCTCGCTTTATCCATTTAAATGTCGCCGGCAAAGGGATGGCTGTACCCTCTGCTCTTTTCATCCTCTTCTGCTTTTTAACACATCCACCAATGTTCCACCAAAAAGGTTGACCGAAAATCCCATTCCCAGGTTTCTTTTTCATAGAAATTGGTAAAAAGGAGGGATAATAAAACTAGCAAAAACGTAAAAGCATTGAAAAAATAGTAAAAAGTAGTAACCTAGGAGCCGGAAGGAAGGCTAGTGATAGTAGGAAAAGGGACAAGGAAAGTATTGGTAAGTATACTGTTTGTGGGAAGCATGCTGTGCGTGGTGGTGTGCGGAGGATGTAAGACGATGGGAGGAGGATTGCCGTTGCCCGGTACGCTCAGTGGGCAGGGCGAGTAGCTGAAGAGCATAAACGGCAGATTGTATGACTATTTGCGGATACTGCTGTGGGTGGGGATGAACAACTACGGAAATGACCAACCGGACAGCTGGAACCTTGGGAATGGCAAGTCGGGAATGAGGAATTGCAAGCCAGAAAATCGCAAACCCGAAATGGGAATCCTGAAATGGGACAGGGCCATTTAGTTCTCCGTCAAAAGATTAGGAGGGGCGGAGTGGGAGCGGGAGCAGAGGCAAATAAAATCGACGAGGGAGGTGCCGAGGCTATGTGACAGGAAGATGATTAAATTGCACATGGCGGCCATGGTCTGAGGAGACGTTCCTCGGCGAATGGTCGATTGGTCTTCGCGGTCACTCAGAGGTATGCCCGTTATTTTACTTAAGAGGGCGGCTATCCCATTCCACCTTCGGTTTTCGCACCATCGAATGGCACGGCCGAATATCCCTGTTTCGCTATTGTTTACCTCCTGGTTTGTAACCGGAGAACTGGTACTTACTCCCTTCATAATCTTAGCCAGTTATATTTTTTAGTGTAAAAACGGTTCATCCAACATCCAATATTGACGGCAACGTAAAAGCGTAGCCCTTTCCACGGAAATGTCAAACCATGTTTTTACATTTCGTTCTTTCCCGGAATATCGGAGGTTTGTGGGGAATTCATCGCAAAGATTCTTGCTTTTATAATACTTTTGCTTAAAAAGGGACCATGGGAAGTTATCTACCATTACCGTATATCTATGAAAAGGATGGCCGCAGTGAGCGCTCGTGGGATATTTATAGCAGATTGTTGAAGGATAGGATCATTTTCATTGGAACGCAGATCGATGATTTTGTCGCCAATGCCGTTGTCGCCCAGCTACTTTTTTTGCAGATGGAAGATCCGAAAAAGGACATTCATGTCTACGTAAATTCACCGGGTGGAAGCGTAACGTCGGGAATGGCAATCTACGACACCATGCAGTTTGTGCGCTGTGACGTCGTTACCTATTGCATCGGCCAAGCGGCCAGCATGGGAACGATTCTGTTGGCCGCAGGAACAAAGGGCAAACGGTTCGCCCTACCAAATAGCAGGATCATGATTCATCAACCGAGGGGGGGTGCCAGTGGTCAAACTTCCGATATTTCCATCGCCGCAAAGGAAATTTTGAGATGGCGCAAGGTCATAAACGAAATTCTTGCAAAGCATAGCACCCGCAGCATAGAACAGATTGAAAGGGATTCTGACCGTGATTTTTTCATGACTGCAACGGAAGCAAAGGAATATGGCATCGTGGACGCCGTAATAGAAAACAAGGTTGAAATTCCTGAGTCCAAGTGATATTTATGTCTGCCTATACGAAAGAGACCATAGGGATTATTGGTGGTTGTGGGGTGGCGGCGGCCAATGAGCTGGCCCACCGCATAGAAAAAAGACTTACCGAACTTGGGTGTTTGGACGATGACCAACAGCCCGAAATGATATTATTTCAGGCGACCCAGGCACCGAATAGGATTGCTTTTGCAGCGGGGAAGAGCAACGTTTCGTTCGCGCCATATTTTATTGGAGTTGGTAGAAAATTGAAAACCTGTGGGGCAACAATTTGCTGCATTCCGTGCAATACGGCCCATTGCGTAATCGGAGAGATCGAACATGCCGTCGGCCTTCCATTCGTGAACATAGTAAATGAAACACTATTTTTCATATTGGAAAAACATCCGGAAGCAAAAAAAGTTGGACTACTGTGTAGCGCGGGCACACGATCTTCCCAAATTTATCAAAAACATTCCCAGTCCCTAGGTTGCTCCTTGGAATTTTTATTTCCCAAAGAAAATTTGCAGCAATCCGTCGACGGTGGAATTGTGGCGGTAAAACGTGGACTGCAATACGCTTCGCCCGAAAAAGCCAGAGCATTTTTCACAGGCGCAATGGATGATTTAGTTGCCCAGGGATCCGATGTCATTGTTCTAGGATGTACGGAAATTCCTTTGGCAGTGAGGGATAAATACCACAAAAGTAAGCCCATAGCCGATTCGCTGTCGATCCTAGCGGAAGCTTGCATAGAGAGATGTAAAACGACGGAAACAGATTAAATGCTAGGACGCAATGGGGTATAGAAATTTGGGATGAATTTTAGACATTTGACGATTGTTCCAGTTGGATGTCGAGCCTGGCGAACAGATTTTTGTCGGTACCATCTTTTATGTTGTCAACGGTGAGTAATTTTTCACTGGAAAACAGAGCATTTGCCCCGGCAAACATGCATAAAGCCTGTATGCCATCCGAAAAAGTGTTGCGTCCCGCCGCGATCTTGACGTAGGACCGTGGCATTAGAATTCTTGCTAGGGCAACCAATCGAACAAAGTCGAAATCGTCTATGGGATGACTATCATCCACCCTTGTCCCGGGAATTTTTACCAATTTGTTTATGGGCACACACCGGGGCGGCACTTTTAAATTTGCCAGTAAAACGAGCATTTTTATCCTATCGTCATTTGTTTCTCCCATGCCAACAATGCCGCCGGAACATATGTTAATTCCGGCATTTTGAACGACGGCTATGGTTTTTATCCGGTCATCGATGCTATGGGTTGAAACTATTTTGCCGTAAAAATCAGGGGAGGTATCCACGTTGTGGTTGTAATAGTCCAGTCCCGATTGTTTTAATCTGATGGCCTGTTCTTCACTGACCATGCCGAGGGTTACGCAGGTTTCCATGCCTAATGATTTTACTTCTTTTATCATTTTACAAATTTCATCGAACTCCGTTTCAGACGATGGACGTCTCCCGGAAGTGCTCATGCAAAACCTACTGGCTCCTCTACTTTTGGCTTCTTTCGCAGCTGCCACCACGGTTTCTAAACCTAGCATCGGCTGCTTTGGAAATTTCGATCCATTCCTAATGGATTGGGCGCAGTAGGCGCAGTCTTCCGAACATCCCCCCGTTTTTACACTCAGAATACCGCTTATTTGTACCCTTTGTCCATCGAAATTTTCAATATGCACTTCGTGGGCCATTCGGATAAGCTTAAAAAATGGATAATTGAAAATCTCCTTTGCCTTCTCAAAAGTGTTCTCCATGGTAACTTTTCATAAAAATTCACTAACGATCGCATAGGCTTTGTCCAACTCTTCTTCTGCTATGCAGTAGGACGGTAGAAAATATATCGTATTCCCCAGCGGTCGCAGAAATATTCCCTTTCGGAAAGCGGATTCTACCAGATAATCCCGTTGTGCCGACGAACCAACGTCAAAGGCGGACATCGTACCGAAGCTCCTTCTCCGGTAAACATTTTTTAAAATGGCCTTTTTGTGGAATTCCGATATCATTTTGATGTTTTCGAGGGTTTCTTGGCGTAAAAGTATTTCCAATGACTTGTTTGCGGCTGCACAGGAAATTGGGTTAGCAGTATAGGAATGACCATGTATGAAAGTTTTACGTGGATCGTCCGACAGAAACGCATCGTAAATTTTTTCCGTGGTTACGGTCATTCCGAGGGGAAGAAATCCACCGCTAATACCCTTCGACAAGCAGATGAAATCCGGTATTATATTCGTGTGATCCATGGCAAACATCTTTCCGGTACGGTAAAATCCCGTCATTACCTCATCGAAAATTACAAGAATTCCGTAGGGACGAACGGCATGAACAAGCTTTTCAAGAAATTTCGGACGATATAGCCTCATCCCTGCAGCTCCCTGGAGGAGAGGCTCGACTATTATGGCGCAGACCCTATTCCCGATTGCCGATAATTTTCGTTCCCATTCTTCTATGATTTTGGACTCCCGTTCTTCCACACCCTCCAAACCTTCGTAATATTCTGGCACATCCATCGGGTGGCTATGGAAAAACAGTTCAGAAAACGTCCCATGGTACGGAGAAGATTTTCCTGCGACACTCATCGCCCCAAAAGTATCCCCGTGGTATCCTCCCTCCAAACAAAGGAATAGGTTACGCTTTTCCATGCCCATGTTTTTAAAAAATTGATAGGCCATTTTGAGGGCAACTTCCACGGAAGTGGATCCGTTATCGGAAAAGAAAAATTTCGATAGGTTTGGCGGAAGTAATTTTTTCAAATTTTCCACCAATATTTCTGCTGGATCGTGGGAAAATTTAGTAAATATGACATGCTCCAGTGTTTTAGCCTGGGAATAGATTGCTTCTGCGATTTCCCCATTTCCATGGCCATGGATATTGACCCACCAGCTGGATATCATATCCATATACTTTTCCCCGGTTTCAGAAAATAGATAAACCCCCTCTCCACGAACTATTTTGATCGCTGGAACCGTGGTTTTTTCCTGTGTAAATGGTCTCCAAATCACTTAAATACCTCCCTGATTTCAGATGGAACACGGATGGATCGCAACGTCCCATTTAGGTCATTGCTATGGGGAATATGGGCAAGTATCTTTGACCCGGAAAATAGCTCAATCGTTTGTTTGATATTTTCTTCCATTTGCCCGTTTACAATTATCCCTAGGATGTCAATGTTCCTGGCTTTTAAAACTTCGATTGTCATTAGTATGTGATTGATCACACCCAGCTTTGACCTAGCCACCACGATGGCTTTAGCATTATAAAGTTTTAGCAGGTCTGCCATATAAAAACCAAACTTGATGGGTACCAAAATACCACCGGCACCCTCGATAACAGTATTATCTATCCGCCGTCTAAGCAATTCTCCATCCATGGAAATGTTATCAATTTTTGCAGCGTCATAGGGAGACAGCGGAGCGCTTAACCCATAGACTTCATCGATGATTTTTGTGCCCGGGGAAAGGATTTTTACGGTTTCGCTATCCCGCATATTTCCCGTTTGGATTGGTTTCCAGTAAGCA
Organism: Puniceicoccales bacterium; assembly: GCA_031258695.1. Taxonomy (GTDB): domain Bacteria; phylum Verrucomicrobiota; class Verrucomicrobiia; order Opitutales; family JAIRKQ01; genus JAIRKQ01. The sequence continues at coordinate 36,275 of JAIRMM010000040.1, read as the reverse complement.
ACCCCAAGCTGTTGGCATATCCAAGCCGCTATGGTTGTCTTCCCCACATCGGTATCCGTCCCTGTCACAAAAATATTCACTTCTCCCGTTGTTTAGGGTTAGAAAGATGATAGGCAATCATGGAATGAAAAAATATGGCGATTGTCTTGACAGGGATGGGGGGATCCATACATTTGATACACTGTGCGTTGGAATAAAAGGGATAGGGGATTTAGTCTGATAGAATTGCTGACCGTAGTCTCGGTAATTGTAATACTGGCTGCCATATTGATGCCGTTGGTGGGAAATGCGATAAACGATGCTAAGAAGATAAAAGCGCTAAAAAATTTGCAACAAATCGCAACGGCCTACGTCAGTTTTTCATTGAAAGACCGCTTTAGGGAATTGAACAATTGCAAAAACGCAGCGGAGTGGGCCGGAGTACTTTCAAAACATGAAGAATTAAATGCTGCCTCCATTTTCATTTTCAACGATGACTACTTGGTTGAGTCAAACCACCGGGCAATCCCGAAAACCATCGGTATTAGAAAAAACGGTCAATGGAGCATCAATCCAGATTTTGAGAATTTTCCGTTGAGTGTCGTCGTAATTTCTGGCATTGCCGGTCGAGCTCCCGCCGACACCACTCCCATTGCCTACACCAGAGGTCTTGATCCGGAGACCGGCAAATGGCGTCCCGCAAAAGGAAATAACGGTGGGGTCTATGGGGAAAGTGGAGGCATTATCGTCTTTCTGGATGGTCACGTGGAGTTTTATCCCAACCTGACAGACGAAGCAAACATACTCGTAAACTATTACACGGGAGAAAAAACATCGAAAATTTCGGAAGCGGTCAACGGCGGTGCCCGTGCCTTATCGTGGACCGGCATAGAATGGGAAACGAAACAGAAGTAGCCTCCGGGATATGTGTCCTTTACAATTTTAAAAACTTCCCAAAAAGCTTGATTTTTCTGCCATAAAATACAGGAAATCTACCATGGCTAATCCAACCGATATTCGAAAGGGTAAAGTAATAGATTATAACGGCGTCCCACATTCCGTCCTGGAAGTTCAACATAGGACACAGGGGAGACAGGCAGGGTTCGTGCAGGTAGTCATGCGAAATTTAAGTACGGGTGCCTCCACGGCCGTTAAGTTTCTCTCCTCCGACAATGTGACATTTTTAACGACAAGCACGATGACACTGGAATATTCCTATGTGGACGACATGGGCCATCATTTTCTAGACCCGGAAACCTACGAGGATATTTGTCTGCCGAACGAATTGGTCGAAAGTAAAAAAAAGTTTCTGGCCATTGGCAAACCCTACGACATTGCCTGTGTAAACGACAAACCAGTGGAAATTGTGCTTCCAGCCTCAATTACAATGAAGGTTGTGGATGCTCCCGATGGTGTTCGCGGCGATACCGCTTCGAGCGTACAAAAACCTGCCACGACGGAAACGGGATTAGTGGTTCAAGTACCACTATTTATCAAACCGGGTGAAACCATCCGTGTCAGTTCCGACGATGGTTCATACATCGGAAGGGCATAGTGTCCCATCAAAAAATACAGTCAGCCAATTGGTCAAAATTGTTGAAAATGATGGTCGGTTTTGTTTTTACACATTCTGCAACATCTTCATGCAAACGTATGGAATTGGCATTTCCCGTAAATAAAGCTGTTTTAAAGCCCACCTTGCGGGCCGGTACCACGTCATTGAGCATGTCATTGCCGACGTATATGGTTTCCTGTGGGTCTATGCCGAGGTCCTGCAATCTTTCCCTGCACATGTTAAATAGTAGGGAAGATGGCTTTCGGTGCCTATATTCGTAGGACCATAGGCAAAGGGATTGCTTAAATCCGAGGGTTTCAAGGCTGTTTTGGTACAGTATTTCCATTATTTTTGGCGTATAAAATTGACCGGTTGCAATTATTCCGGCATAGGTGTCATTGTCTTGTAAATTTCTTATAAATTCCAGGGATTTTTTCGCCGGCCATACCGGGTTGATTTTACATTCATAGCACATTATTACTCGACGAATTGAACGTTCTGTCAAATCCCCATCGATGATTCCGCCAATGAATAATTCGTTTAAAAAATCTTGCCAAACGTCACAAATATTAATTTCGGGATATGCTATTCCCTCGGCCCGGCGAATATCATAGTGTGCCCGCACATGTTCCATGTATAGATTGCTCAAATTTATATCGTGTTCAAATACATCGAAATCGGACTCCTCCAGGGCCTCTACTATGGCTGTATCGGATTGTATCCCCGATTCTGACAAAGAACCGTGGGCGGATTTGGTCGTAAACAGCGTGCCATAAACATCAAAAATTACGGCCCGAATGTCGGAAAGTTTTTTCAATTTTGATTTTATTGGTGAAACAACCGCTTCGATCGGTTGCAGCAAAGATGATACTATTTTGTTTAGCGGCATATGTTTGCGAAGATCCCTATGAAACCTTCCTGAGCACGCTATATGGTAAATTTTTTAAAATTTACGAACAAAAATTGAATTATCTTTTCCATGGCCAAATTTTAACCAAAAGTCCTCGGCAATATGCCGAGGACGGGTCCGCATAAATACTTGCTAAACTCACAACGGTTACTCGCCTGCTGCTTGCTTGGAGGCCGTAGCTGTTACCGCCTCAATTTTTTTGCTAAGTGCTCGTACGGCGAGTACCCACAGTAGGCAAATCGTAATTAGTATCCCAAATAGGTAGGGCGCCAGGTTTATCAGTTCGACTTTTTTCCCATGGCCAAATACGTTTAGCCCAAAGATCATCAATAATCCAGATTGTAACCATGCTCCACTTGCCTTGCCCAACCGTCCACCGATGACTTCGACCACAACCTTACCTTTCACTTTCATTTCATCGTCGAGTGGAATATAGGCCATTTCCTTTGTTAGGTCGAAGAGAGAATACTTGGTTGCCTTCGCTAGAATTAGTATTACAGCCCCGACAAAAACTGCTACGACTACGGGATTTGTTCCAAACCAAGCAAGTATGTTTACAAAATCATTTCTCCATATTACGAAGGAAAAAAATATGCTACCGGAGACCAAAGTCAATATCGGTGTAATAGCGGCAGCCGTAAACCAACTAAATTTACGCAAAATATTTCCGCCGATAATCATCACAATCATCGTTGTTATTCCCGTGTAGAACGAATAGCGCCCCATGAATGCATTAAATGCACCGGTACTGGAATTCAGCAATCTTGCCTGTCCTTTCCACAATCCTTCGATCACGTTGACGCCGATGCCGTAGCAAATTACCAGCGCAGTTATCAAAATCAGGTATGGAGAAGTTACCATAAACGCCATACTTTGCCAAAATCCCATCTTGTTTTTTTTCTTTTTTGCCCCTGGAAGTTCCGGTTTATCGTAAAACCGTTTGTCGGTTAATACATTTTTATAAATCCAACGGTGGATTATCATAAGCACAATGCCGGATACTACGACTATTCCCATTGACCATCGTAGGGAAACTGCCCAAGGATCAATCCCTTTGGGAACATTGTGAGAAAATTTTTCAATGTAATCGGCAACCTCCCCCGCCAGTAATAGTGAAAATTGGGAAAGTAATCCAAAAAATGCATAAAATCTTTTAGCTTCCGAAGTTTTACATATTTGATTGGCAAATTGCCAAAACAGCAGGGACAGTGTTGCGCTTCCCCACAACTCCGACATCACATAGAACAGTGCAAATGTCCAATTTCCCGCTATTGCCAGTGGCCAACGCACGGATTGGCTATAATGATTTTGCCAACGTGCAACGGTATCTACTGCCGGATGAAAAAAACTCAAATTAGGATAGATTACGAATCCGAAAAATCCAAAAAATATTATGAAAAATCCAATGGTTACATAGAACAAGTTTTCACAACTCATAACATCACTACCCTTGGCATAAATCAGCGTAAATAATATGGCACTAGGCATGACTAAAAACGCCTTTAGAAAGGGAATGACTTCCGCTCCCGAATTAGGCGCTGTGATTACCATGGAATCTTTTATGTTCCTTAGGCATGTGTAATTGAACAGGATGAAAAAAAACATAAACCCCATTGGTAACGCTTTTTTCACCTCGAAACCATAGATTGGAAAAAAGAACTTTCTCATTTTGCCAAACTCCGGCATTGTGTCAGTATCGCTCATAATTTTAAACCTTTTTAAAACCTCCCAAAGTATAATTTATTTACATATTTTTAGATTAATCAATATTATTTTTGGTAAAACGTTTGTTTTTTTTGTTATGATATCCGATCACTGGTAATTTACCTGGGAGTGACATACTACCGCCGCCGGTTTTCGGAAGTTTATCGCCCAACTATTCTGCTGTTGACATTGTGGTAAAACGCGGATGTTTGATCAATGAAAGAAAACCGAAGGATGAAATTAGTACGAGTGTGGCCGAAAAGTAGCTCATTTGGGCCAATGACAAATGTTGGCGAATACCATATCCTATGAAGGGCGATAGCATCCCTCTCAGTCCCGTAACGGCAACGTTGAGACTCATATATAGGCTAAATTTTTCCTTTGGTACAATTTTGGTAACCCACAGGCACCAAATTATTTCACCTCCGCCGCGGGCAATGCCGGAACAGGCGGATGCAAGGGCAACTAAAAATTTTATCTTCGTATTAAAAAACAGCAAGACGCTGGCCATTAAAAACAGGTTAACCACTAGTTTTATGGCAATAAAATTGAACCGGTGGAAAATTTGGCCGCAGACGAAGGTACTCAAAATCCTAAATCCCATGGGAATAGTTATGGATATAAGGACCGTAAATGCGTTCGAAGCACCTATCCCATTCGTACTGTCCACTAGGTACTCTGTCCGTAGGGGCCCCATTATTTGTATGCCAAGTCCTGATAACGACCACCAAAGGAGGGCCATGCCAAATTGTTTGTCCGTAAAAATTATTTTGACACTGGAAGCCATTGATTTTCCCCCTTCTGCGGGAAGGATCCTGGAAGGAATTTTAGAAAAGGATAGGGCTGTTCCCATCGCCGCCAGTGACACAAAGAGAAGCACCAGTTTGTAGTTTTGTAAATTTAAATCCATCAATTTTCCCCCTACCTGTCCAAAAACTATGGTGGATAATAGTAACAAGTTGAGCGTAATGGCTAGCCGACCACCCCGTTCCTGGGGTGAATAATTTTGGCCATAGACATCTTCCATAAGGGGAATTGGTTGTTTGGAAAAAATTATGGCAAAGGATATTAGGATCGAAAATGACACAACCGATGTAGCAAAAGTTGAAGCAAAGACCAAGAATGAAACGATGAACCAATAGGCTGTACTAAAATCCATGGTTTTATATCGTTTTTGCCGTGCTACCAAAGATTGAGTCAGGGGGGTAAGGAAATTTCCCATGAAACCTGAGGCAAATATGAGAGACTTTATCCAAATTGGGGCCCGAAACATCCGAAGGACAATAACCAAAGCAAGACTTTCCGGCAAAGGATCCATGAATCCGGAACAGAAACACCGCCAATTGTCAAAGAAGAATGTTTTTCTTGCCACTTTGGTATTTGAAAAGACTTTACCCATGTCCCCAGAAAAATGATAAAATTTTTCATGGCGAGCCGAAACTTAGCTGCAATCTGGCATCAATCATCGAAAAAAGAACCATCTCCGTTGAATTATATGCTTTTCGGGAGAAAACCAGACCGAAGCATGTTTAAAAATTGACAATTGTGTAATGGGATGTATGCTATGCTAGGTTTAAACATCAAAAAGGATCCATATGCCCATAGCAAACCTTGATTTCATAGAACAAACTTTTCAATTGGCTGGCGCAGCAAAAAGTAAACTCTCGGGTTTATCTGACATACGATCTGTGGCGGGATATGATAACTTGCAGATGACAGCAACCAAGATCCAGCATAAAATCTTAGAAGAACGCAGATGTTGGGGTGGATGGATTAAATTTAAAATTTTACCCCAAAAGCTTCTGTTATGGTGCTTGCGCAGAAATTCCGGCATTGATGATTTGCTAGGAGAATTTAAACAAGGGTTGAAAGATATACATCACAAACTTGCATCTAGTGCAGATGAAACAAATCAAAGTCTTAGAAAAGAGATAGAAGAATTTTTCGAAAGCATTGGGGAGTCCATCCCAGAAAATTCGGAAGTACCCGAGGAAATCGAAGAAGTGCCCCCAAAATGCGATTTTACCAACGTAGACCAATCGGAACCAATCGACTGTTCAATTTCACACCTCAGGGAATTTTTACGTGGGGAAAACATGCTACGACAACCACAGCGAATTAGGGAAGGCATTGATGGTGTTTTTGGAGAAATTTTTAAAGAATTAAACATTTCTAAAGTTGACGGCCTTGAAAATTTGACGTTGGAACATCTGCAGGCATGTGCGAATGAAAATAAACCAATGGTGGTAATAATGGAATGTGCTGGAGAGGAATTTCAGGCAGAAAAGAACTTTAACGCTCTCCTGATCAGGAAAAATGAAAAAGGGAGTTTGGAAGTTACAAAATTTACCACGCAACCCAAAACATTGGAAACGCATGGTGGTATTCAGATGGATTCCGGTGATTATGTCAATGCATTTCAGCTATTTGACCTCAAACACAAATTTGATCCAAGCAACTCCGAATCTTCGCTTGAAGACATAAAAACTGATTTGGGGAAAATATGTGCTGGCGAAGAGCCAGCAAAGGAAGTTCCCCAGGAGAAAATGGTCTTGATCAAGTCTGGCGGAGGAAAGAAGCAGACGAGTTTAAAATTTGAACTATTACAAGCCTTGCAATATGCCACGAAAGGAAATTCTCCCCGGGAAGCACTTGTTGCCACGTTTGAAATAGGTGAATGCGTTGCCCATTTGGAAAATATTAAATCCAAAATGGAAAGAGGAGAAACCTTATGCTTATTGGAACAGCACACGGTTGTCCTTAATGCTCTAGGTAGGGATGTGCAACAAAGAATTTTGTCTTTGCAAGCATCTGGGAAGATCAGTACGGAGTTGGCATCCAAATATTTATCACGGGTAAACGAAGCAATTACTCCCCTAGCGGCAAATCCGGCAGCCGTAGTCCCGTCGTCGTGTAAGGATGATAGAGCACGTGACCTTGCTAAGGCTAGTACCACATATACCCAAGATAGCACCCTACAAATTTCAGAGGGACACAACATACAAGTCTGTGACAATGTTCCCGCATTCCTTCAGCAGGCTAATGCGAAACTTAGCAGTCAAAAGGCTGCTCGTTTGACCATGGGATTCGCCAGTGCGTGGAAGTTTGAAAAACTCATATCAGACCATGATGGGACCCTTGGGGCACTGCAAGGCAAAGACATAGGTGAAACCCTAGAAAACATTGGGGGTTTTTTTAGAATGGCCGTGGCGTATACGGAATATAATAGAAGAAATGGAATCACCGTGCCCGAGGATAAACAGGAAATTTATGACAAGCTCATAAAATTAGGAGCGGATATTTATAAAAAATATGGGGAAGGGTATGGGATTAAAAGAGATCATCATGAATCTGAAGAAATAATGAACGCTTTGTTCAATGAAAGAAATTCCATAGAGAGTTATCAAGACGTAGTGCCGCTATTATCGTCGTTCGATAATGATACGCGTAGTGCCATTAGGGAGATTTTTTTGTTATCACCAGACTGTTTTGGGGGTCTAGGACGTTCCGAGTCTGCGGGCAATGGGTTTGCCTATATGCTCCTTAGCTTGGATGAAAAATCAAAGGATGGCGTAGCATTTCCCAGGCAGGACAATAAGGAGCCGGTGGTAATAAAAAATGTCTCATTTGGGGAACAATTACAAAATGATTACCAAGAAATTTGTGGGTTCTTAAATGACAACTCCCAGGGAGATATTGCGAAATCAAAACATGCCAAACGGTTCCCATTTTTAGAGCATTGCCATTTGCCTCCCAATGGAAATGTTGTACAAAAGACAGAAGCCATGCTTTCATGGCTACAAACCTCAGGCAACGCCAACATTTTTGACAACCTTGCTATGCAAAGGATGTTTTGCAAATTGCTATGTGGGGATGCAAATAACCCCGAAGCGCTGGCCGGAGCCCTAAAAGACAGAACAACCCGTGAACAATTTGTGCGCCTCGCCGATCAATTTTTTAAAACAGCCCTTGAAACCTTGCCGAATCCGGTCAAAACGGAGGAAGCCATGCAAAAGTATAAATTTTATGCATCACTCCATAGGCAGCTAAGTGGGGTGGTAAAAGGAGCCGGAGGACCCGATCTCAACGGCGAGGTTTTTGACAAAGAAATTTCACCGGTTGGCACAGTAAACGAAGAGCTGGAATTTGCCTGCGTTTTGTGCAAAAAAATGATCCGGGGAGAAGATTTAACAACCGATGAGATATTAAAATGTACGGATCCCAAGATGATGATCTGGCCAGAAATGGCTGGGGCGAGCGATATGCTTCTTGAGCGAGATCCGGAAGATTCTTCTGGCATAAAGAACATGTTCGAGGGAGTTCCGTTGGAAGCTTTGAGAAATTTCATAGTTGACCAAGCAGGTAAATTGACACCAGAGACATTTCAAGTAATTGGGGAGCGGTATGCAGAGCAACAGGGATACGAAGATGCCCCAGTGACGGCTAATGACAAACTCATAACAATCAAAGGCAGAGATAACAAAATCAAAGCTAGCATAGATTTTAACAATTTTGTACGCCTGACCAATGGGATACATCCGGAGGAACATGTAAAAGTAAAGAATGAGGAACATCCCATATTATCCAAGCTTGGCATTGACCGTACCAATATCCGTTCCAGGGTAAAAGTAGAAGGTGACACCAGTACCGTGGATGGGAAAATAACCATAGATAACCTTACCAACAGAGTAACAATGGATGGTAGAGTCCTAGTGACACCCAAACCACTTCCTCCTGGGAAAAAACTGACGGCAACAGATTCAATGATTTCCCGCTTTTTGCCATTTGTCGAAGAAACAGATACGGCATGTGCAAAAGTCTATCTCTACGATCCAAAGTCCTTGGATAAGCCAGTATTTATGCTGGAAAACGGTAAATTATGCACCCCAGATGGGGATATGCGTGAGTATAAAACCCCACACCACGGTACGAATGGCAAGTATTCTAGCGGTAGTCTGCTCTTGGCTAATCTTTCTTGCGGGGGCACAACGAAGACCGATGTCTTGGAGACAATCAATCCTGATACGAACGAAGTTCTTTCCTGCGTGATGCCCGGTCTGCATTATAATAATCAAGTGTTACAATTCAATCGAGGAGAGGACGGGGAATTGCATTTGGCGAGCAACGAACAATATGTGCTATCAAAACCTCCGGTGCCCAGTCCGCTCACTGGCGGGTTAAATTATATTTGTTTGCGGTCAAAGGATAAGCCGAGCGACTACAAGTTCATCCTGATAAACAATGAAAACCTTATCGATTCTTTGTCCATCGATAATGCGACAAAGCAAAAAATACCCATTCTCTGCCAGGATGTTTTGGAAATTGGGTTTCACGCTGTCACCGGCTTCGACCTATCCTCCAGCGACTATCAAGCAGCGGGAATGATACTGGTGTACGCATTACATAGATCAGGAAGGTGGGAACAGACTCTAGATATTTTAAATAAGATAAATATGAGGGAGGTGGTCGCCGGGAGAAACAGTGCACTCCTAGAACTTGCCTTTCGTCCGCTCGTTACCGATGCAACAAAAGGGAACGTACTTACAATAAAAGCGGATCAAATCCTTGAAGAAAAATTGGCCACTTTTAAAATTATCACCCTATTGCTCGAATCAAACCCTTACAATTTTCGCAATCTTTTATTGGCTAGAAAGGAAGATGGTACCGTTAACTTTGAAGATAGTTTCGACCTAATTATGCAAATGAGCTCCCTCTACCAATCGTTGATAGATGCTAGAGAAAATTCTACGATGGAGGTCAATCTTTCCAAGGAAAACGAGCTGGTCATTGTGGAAGAAATCATAGGCGCGATGAATCAAGCATTAGAAGCAGCTCCTGCGACACTGAAAGCAGGGATGAAGCTTATAGCTTTCGGGGAAGGGATGATACTGACTGAAATGCCGGAATACGGGTTATTAAAATTGTTTGAGCAAAAACATCAAATGCTCGTGGAAGAACTTGGAGTTCAAACCCACGCGAAACATTTTACCAAAGTCGCGAAGGACTCAAAAGACCACGAAATAGTGTACTATAAGCCGGGAGGGAAACCCTCCTTCGCCAAAGCCAGTAAGTTTGCATCCGTATTGCCCACAAGGAATAGGGAGATGTTGGCAAAGCTTAGGCAAGAAGCACGGGAGACTGCCCTACTCCTAGAATCTTCCGTCGAGCGGAGGGAAAAAGTCTTGACAAAATGCTGCCGAAGTGATGAGGCTATCCGCAGAGATTCCGAATTAAGTGATCGGGAACGGGCAGCTTACATAAGATTTAGGGATACCATGGCCTTGCCGCAGCTCACCGATGGTGGAGAGGGAAATGGGGTCATCATAGGTAGTATTGGAAAAGTGTATATTTCTGAAATAGAAGATTTTCTCAACGGTCAGTCTGTGGCGAGTAAACATTCGGAAGCTTTAGATGGAGAAAATCAGGTCAGAAGGTTAATTAATGAAAACATACTGAAACCCGTTGAAGCACCGAAAACTAGTACCCCACCTTCCGTCGAAGGTGCAGGTAATCAACAAGAAACAGATGCAACTGTTGATGCCTGGAAATTCAACCTCTTGTTAGAAATTGTCCAGTTGGATGAAGAGGCAATCCAATCCCATGGAGCTTTGAACAAAAACGATAGGCAACTAATTTTAGAATTTAAGAAAAAGCGCCAAGAAGAAATAGCTACGGCCACCGAAGCCTCCCGTGGCCAAACTGCTCCGCAGATTAACTCGGAATTCAGGGCAGGATTGCTTGATTTGGCCAATGCGATTAACGGACAAAAGGGATCATTTTTATCGAATGAAAGGCAGGGGGTTTCCCAATACGAGAGTACGGCAAAAAAAGAATTGGCTAGGTACAACGAAGAAATGTCCCTGGCAGGATCCCAGGACCTGAGGGCAAGGGCGCTCGGTGAGTTGTACGAAATTAGTCCCGAAAGTTTTACTAGGGACGAAGGCACAGGAAAATCCCAAATAGAATCAACGATTGCTGGCATAGCTGCCCAAATTCAAGCGGCAACCAACAAAAGGGATGAAATTTACAGTGAGCACGAGGGTACATTTCAGGGGAAATTGGTAGAAAAACTTACCACATGTTCCAAAACGATGGACAGTTTGCGCAAAACGAAATTGGCCAAGACCCCCACGTTGGATGATGCAAGGAAAGCTTTGGTTTGTGCCCCATCTGACCCGAATGGGGACTGGTCAAAATCCATAAAGATTCTCCAAGAAATCAATCCAGAATTCACAATTTTAGATTGTAAGGAGATCGTTAATCTTACCCGACAACTGTTGCAAGCTTCCACGGCCATACGATCCATGAAACAGCTGGAAGCTGCCGTTGAAAATGTACGGGCTAAGGGACAAATTCTCTTGAATGATGACCATGAAATTCCTGCCCATGGGGCAACGAATCTTACCCCCGAGCAAAAAGATTTCCTCCTGGCAAAGGACCAACTGATCACGGCATATGAAAGCGTAAGGACCTATGATGCAGAGACAAATATGGAAGCATTGGTCTTCGAGGATATAGTAGGGTTTCGAGTAAGAGGAGCCCAAGCTAGCATTATCCAAAATGTAACGGCCCAACTCCAGTCAAACGAGGCAAACAATGAACAGACGGGTGTTACTTTTCAACTTATGATGGGGGGTGGGAAAACGAGTGTTATTCTTTCCCAGCTGGCCCATAGCATAAGCCTACAGCACAAGGTACCACTATTTGTCTGCCACCCTTCCCAATACACTGCCATGCTGGGGAATTTGAGACTATTTCAAGAGAGTAGATACTCCCAGGAAGTTATCAGCATCGATGAAAGCAAATCGGATTTGCAAGATAGTAACAAGCTATCGGGAATAGTGAGAAAGCTTAAACGGGCTAAGGATGGGGGAGGATGCCTGGTAATCCAAGCCCCCACCCTTAGAGCTATCAAGTTGGAATTCATAAGGACAAGCCGATTGGCAATGGAAGGCGGAGATCCCGCGGCCATGGCACGGGCAAAACAGCTGGCGGATATACTATCAGAAGTAAAGGAAAATTGTGTACAACTTTTAGACGAAATAGACCTGAATCTGGACATAACAAAGTCCGTAAATTTCCCCGGTGGTACGCGGAAATCACTCGCCAGCTCCCAAATTGATGTCATTGGGTCGATGCTGGATGTTGTCACGGAAGATACTGGGTTATATGATGCATTTTGTAATGATAAATTTGGGGCTGAAAAAGATGGGAAAACGCCCGTCAATCAATTCAAGGAAAAAATTATCGATAGATGCTTTGAGCAAATTCAAGCGTTGGACGGTTCGATAGACAAAAACGATTTTCGAAATTTTATGCTTGGGGCCAACGAGCCGGGTGCGACTTTTAAACAAGCTTGGGAAAATATAAAACAAAGTCATCGAAGGGAAGCGGAGAAAATTGCACTGCAAAAAGGTATGCTGTCCATCGTAGACGGTGCCGCGAAGAAGGAATACAACCGCCACTACGGTTTTAGGGAGGATGGAGCCGTCATTCCATACCAGGGAGTAGGTACGCCTTCTTCCGGAGAATTTGGTAATGTTTATGAACAGGCATACTACTTTTTCGCAGCCATTTTGCACAATGGTATTCAGCTGTCCCAGATGACTTCTCTAATTGACAAGTACGTTGATGGATTGTTGCCCAAATCACTGGCAGAACAACTTGAATCCCTGTGGGATGACAGCGGTTTCGGAAAACTCAGCGACCTCAAGAGGATGACCGATGCACAACGGCATGCAGCAATCCATAAGGCAACCGAACAATTGAATGGGAAGAAAAAGTCTAAAAATTTTATGTCGTTTGTGAAAATGTTAGCCGCAAACACAATAAAATATAATTCCGAATTGCTTGAATGCGATGCGATCTCGATGGTAGACATGAGCAAAACATCCGTTGGATGTACAGGAACTCCCTGGAATATGCAAACATACCATTCCGCATTTCAGGGAGACAATAAAGCTATCCTGGAGCTGGGGACCGAAGGTAAAATTGTGCAGAAGTGGCAAAAGGATTTCCAGACGGGAGCTTCGAAAATATTAACCCCAGCGGGGGCAACGGTGTCCAGCATTCTAGGAGAGCATGCAGCTGTCCACGAGACAGATTCTGGGAATTTGCGTGCCCTGGTAGATGCGGGAGGAATTTTCAAAGACAGGACGAACGAGGAAGTCGCCAACGATATATTAGACTATTACAGAGATGATTCGAATGTACAACATGTGGTTTACCTGGGAAAGACGATGGCGGGAGAAGAGTCTTTCTTTGTAATGGCCAAGAATGATCGCAGCCACCCCCGTCCGATTCCAAATACTAGCCTCGAAGAAATAGAAAAGGTCGTTGGGAAAGATCATATCAATGAAACATTCACATATTTTGACGAATTGAGATGTACGGGATGTGACGTGCCTTTGGATAAAAATGCCAGAGCTATATTAACCGTAAACCCCGACACTACTCCGATCAGAACGGCATTGCAAGGTATCTTGCGTGCAAGGAAATTTCTGGATTCACAAACGGTAGATCTATGTGTTCCGCAGGGTTTAGTACCTCCAGGTATGAATGTAAGCGATGACCCCGTGGGGGCTATGACAAAAATATGTTCCCATTGCATAGAAAATCAATCGGTCATGCTAGCGAAACAGACCTACAAATCTTACAAAGCCCAAATATCCAATTGTGTAAAAAGTATAACTTTCGAAAGATTGCATGAAATCATCGGAAAGCATGATGGGAAAAAAATATCAAAACAAGAACGGAAAACACTAAATCTATGTAAACAATTTACATATTCTTCATTCGAAGCAGATCCGTTGGAATTATATGGTGACTTTGATTCCGAACAACCAGCATATGAGTCCTTGCAAAACTACTACGAGGGTACCCTTGCAAAGATTAAGAAGGTAGATAGGGGCATGGCTGAGGAATTTCGAGTCCGGGCTGCAATAATACTAAGTTTAGCCGAAAAAGTTTTAGACTTCGCAGTTTGGGAAAGTGCGGTTGATACGGGGACAGAAGTAGAAGCAGAAACAGAGACAGAAACAGAGACAGAAACAGAAACAGAGCAGGAGCAGGTCACGGAGGATAGTAGCAAAGTTGTGGAAGAAACATCTTGGGATGTTTTAAACGCACAGGCTAGGGTCGATGGCGATGCTCCTGCTCTCGATGAAGCTCCTGCTCCTGCTCCCGATGAAGCTTCGGCGGTAGCTCAATCCGAAGAAGGCACTCGGGCAACGGATGATGTACCGCAGCCTCCAAAACCATTGGAGGACAGAACAAGGGCTACGACGGCTGTGGTCGCTGGCGATGCTCCTGCTCCGGCTTTAGATGTTTCGGTGGCAGTTCAACCCGAAGAAAGCGCTCAGGCAACAGGTGATGCACCGCAGCCTCCAAAATCATTGCCGGAAAGAGCAAAGAGTATGATGGATGACTTTCAATCGGAAGAGTTTAGGGAAGGATCCACATTGGAATCCATATTGGAAAGTCAAAAGGAAGATCCCGAAACTACCATAGATTTAGTGGATCAAAGGTTGCAAACGGCGGCACGGAAGAATGGACTTTCCGATAGGGAACTGCTGGTTGTTTTAAATGAAAGATATAATCATCCTGGAAGCGATGAAGGAGAGTCAGGAGAGTCGCAATTGTTGCCTCTTTTTGAAAACCCTTTATTGGTTGATAAAACCAAAGCTAGAATATTAGCCGAAGCTCCCACATTTGCTTCCCTGATTTTTCCGGAAAGAGCAGAAGCAAGACCAGGGTTTCCTCCCATACTGTCTGCCGACAAATGTATTACGGATAAACCTGATTTTCATATTTTCAGGGACGATGTGCAAATTACGGCTAACCTTGCAAAAAACCTGGAGGGTGTCAAGTGGATGGATGATTCCCGGAGAAAAGATGCACAATTTGCGCTGGTTTATAGGTCTGGGGAGACATTTAAAACGTTGTTTTTGAGTGACCAAGATGCCCAGGAGATTGGTAAAGCCATGGCGGATTTGAACGTAAAGGATTGTTGGATGTTCAATGCCGCTGGAATTCCAACATCCACCAATCCACTGGTAACCATCGAAAAAGGTGTATTAGACGCAGGGCGTGAAGCATCCGCCGATCTAGCCATTTTGTACGGCAATTTCCACCATCTGAATTCTTCGGAATACAATCAGAAAGTGCTTCGAACGCGTGTTGGCGTTTCACCGGAAACGAAAGTAAGTTTTCTGAAACGGGTACAAACCCTCCACCCCCGCGAATATGACGATGCCGTGGAATTTTTTAGTGCTGCCTAATACGCATATGCCGAGTCTAAATTCAACTATTGCCACATATAGCTTTGTTGCGAGCAAAGGACTTTGTCATTTTTATCAATCAATTCCACTTTCCATGCCTTGAGGTTTCTAATGTCCATGGGCATCGATGTTATGCCGCAGTATATTTCTGAGACGAGGACATGCCTATGGTCGGGCACCCTGCATTTGAACGAGAGCACACCATCCCGCAGGGACGTTAGGACATAAATTTTAACAAATATCTCCCCGGGTAATAGGGTAATCGATTTATTAAACCCAACCACAAAATAGGCGCCCGCCCGAATATTTTCATTGTCACGAGCTATGCACCGAAAATATGGATGTTCCTTTTTGTGGCCAAAATATTCCCCAATCGTTTTAAACGAATCATCGCCAAGTTGGCAAATTGAAACACGTTGAATCATCACATTACGTTTCTTGGCACCTCGCCTGATGGGACCGCAATGGATATCCGCTGCAATTAAAAGTAAACACATGGACAGGACGAAGGTTCTAACGATTGACATGCTGCATATATCATTTTGAATCAACGGCATTTCAAGATTATTATGTGTGTTAGCGGTCAACGGCAGGGGAAAATTTTTACGAGTTTGGCACCGATGCGAGGACTGACCACACGCCATTTTATGGACATAGTGTGCGACTGTGGGGAGCCCGACGAATATATTTCGGAATTTTTACGGGTACACCCAACGGCAACCGTTACGAATGACGTGATAGATTTGATCGAAAATAGAAAAAGTACGGCAGATTTGAGCATACAATTGCTGGAGAAGGAACCGGAGCATTTTCTAAGAATAGCAAAAATGTTACAAAACCATAAAATTAAGTCCATCAACTTAAACTGTGGATGTCCCATGCCAAAAATTGGGAGAAAGGGCGTGGGAGGAACCCTACTAACGGAATTAAGTACCATCGACGATATCATTTCAATAATATCTGCCAATACCAACATTCCAATTTCCGTAAAAACTCGCATTGGCTATAAAAGCCCTCGGGAATTTGACATTATTTTAAGCCATCTAGCACGGCATAGGCTGTTTGCGGTATATGTGCATGCGCGAACCGTAAAAGGAATGTATGGTGAACCCGTTGACTTCGCATACATAAACATTGCCAAGGCTGCCCTAAATTGCCCCGTAATTGCCAACGGTGACATAAAAACAGCCCAGGAAGCCGTAAATGTCGTCAAAAAAACCAATGCCGATGGCATAATGATTGGGCGAGCGGCCATAGCTAACCCGTGGATATTTCGTCAGATTGACGAATTAACCAACAAAACTAAAATTTTTATCCCAACCGGCGAAGACTATCTCAATCTCATAGAAAAATTACAAAACTTTCCCACCAAACCTGCCCTTACGGATTTTCAAAAAACCTCATTCCTAAAAAAATATGCCATTCCAATTGCCGATTTCGTGGATCCTTTGGGGGACTTTTCCCATTGTGTTCGTCGGGCGACGACGCCGCAGGACCTAGGGGATATGTGTGAAAGATTTTTTACAAAAAAATATGAAAATCGCCACTTCAGATGAAGTTTTTGCCGAAAATCAAGCCCCGAAGGTTCTTGACCTTTGGGGCTTGTGGTTTCCTAGGATTTTGCATTTTTAAAAGCTGTGTTCCAGGTAGATGGTTGCGGAGACACCGCTGCGTTTTCCGACGTAGCCCTGGATAGCAAGGTCGATGAAGTTATCGTTCCATCTGTTTGCAATGCCAACTTCTAGAATTTCCGTGGATCCACGGAGAGAAGGGGCTTCGACGTCTAGGCTTTGTATCTGGGCATTGATTTTTCCCGCAAACTCGTAGGAATAGGCTCCACCTAGGTACACTTTTGTGGTGTTGCCAACGAATCGAGCAAGCTTCAAACCAGCAACCGCCCGTTGGGAATTAGCATCTTTAAAAGAGATCTTTTCGCCCGTTGACAGAGTGGCATCTTTCCCTTTTTTATGCGTCAGGAAATACTTTCCATAGAGGTCCCAATGGGCATTATCCGAGATTGCACCCATATATCCTACGCTCCCGTGAAAGCCGTAATAGGTGCTTTCGGATGAGTATGTCGCTTTCCTTCCAGCGGCATCGGCTATGTCTGAACTCCCAAAGTTGTAACTAACTTTTCCGACGTGTGCGGTTCCTTCTCCATAAAGGTGACCTTTTTCTGATCCATGGAGGTCAAAACGGTAGAAGATGCCACCGCCGAAGCCTTTGGTATCTCCACCGCCGGTGACGTCACCGATACCCGCAAAGGTGTTGTGTGTTTTGTAGTTTCCGAATACGCCTTCGCAGAATGTTGCCGCCGTAAATTTTCCCATGGATGTTTCGAACCTTTTTCCGCAACCGATAAGGGCTGCAAATTCGTTGGCATCGACATGGGAACCGCTCTGATAGCGTGACATTCCACCGGAAAACGCAGTGAATATGCGTCCCTGCTCCATGAAATTTTGTATTCCCGCATCGGCGACGAAATCGATTGCGCGATTTACTGCTCCCACGGCAGCGATGGCACCTTCGGAAAACGCTTTCGTATGTGGCGCGAGCGTCGGGTTACCTGCTATCTCCATCGACAAAGCACCACCATCGACGGATAGGGAGTAAGGGTATTGCATAGTTACGCCTTGCATGACAGTAATTTCAGGTCCCTTGCTGCCACTAGATGTTCCAGCGTTGTTTATTGAGAGGATATGGTCTTGCGCAGTTCCACTTTGTGTGCCGTCAGTTTCAGTTATCAGCGATTCATTGGAATAATTAGCCAGTGATTCATTTGCATAATTAGCCGATGTTCCATTGTTGCCATTAGGTTGAGTTTCAGTTTCGCCAGTTCCAGTCTCCGACGTTCCATTGTTGCCGCCGATAAAATTCTTCAAACCGTTAGCGGCATTACCAGCAGTATTCTTCAAACTGTTAGCAACATTAGTAGCGGCATTATAAATGCTGTCTACCGTGGAGACATTGTCTTGCTTGGTTTCGCCTTGTGTGGCAGCTCCAGTCGACAATCTTTTGCCATCGCCATCGGTGAAAAGGGAGTCAGGGGACGCGTCTGACGTCAATGGAATATCTTGGGTCTCCATAGTATTTGCCTTCATTAGGATTATCCGGCTACCCTCCGAAAGGATAGGAGTCCCTCCGTCGATTGCGACATTAATCCTACTTCCTTTGAGAAAAGCACCACCGGTAACAGTTACCATGGGGGCATTCCCTATGTCGGCTGGCATTTGGAAGTTTAAAAGTTTTCCACTACCCGAGAAATCGCCTTCAAACGTGATGTCTTTTCCCTGAAAGATGTAGGTATTGAAGGATGTGTGCCGGGCATTATTTGCCGTGCGTATTCCATCGAATGTACTTCCACTGCGGAGGGTAAGCTTTTGGAAGTGCACTCCGGTAGAGGAATCTCCTGTAGCTCTATTCCATGCTTCCGTTCCATCCAATGAGATTTTTGCATGGCAGTTTTCGTTAACAATGAGGTCTTTTACATCGAAATTTAGTGCACCGTTCCTTTTTGTCAGCGTTATATTTGCGGTATTTTTCTTATTGGCATTTCCTATCATATTTCCTACCACAAGAGTATTAGATCTCAATGTTACGCCACCGTCGTTGCCATTACCACCCAAAAGCTTCATATTTCCTTTCACGGATATGGAATCTTCCGCCACCACACTTGCTCGTCCACTGCGGCCCTCGAGCGTCATATTTCCGTCTACGAATACGAAATCTGCTATCAGGGAAGTATTGCCGTTGGTGTTTTTACCACCCAAAAGCTTCATATTTCCTTCCACGGATATTAAATCTTTCGCCACCACATCGACACCACCGCTGCGGCCCTCGAGCGTCATGTCTTTTCCTACGAATACTTTTCCTGCATGCAAGAAGACATTGCCGTTGGTGTTTCTACTACCCAAAAGCTTCATATTTTCATCTGCGGATATTAAATCTTCCGCCACCACATCGACACCACCGCTGTGGCCCTCGAACGTCATGTCTTTCCCTACGGATACTGTTTTTGCTTTCAAGGAGGCATTGTCCCCGGCAAGCTTCATACTTCCTTTTGCAGATATGGAATTTGTTACTACTATATTGGTGTCCTCGCCGTCATGGTTCACGAACGTCGCATCTTTTCCTACGAATATTTCTCCTGCTTGCAGGGAGACATTGTTAGATTGATAGTTCATATCTCCTTTCACGGATATGGAATTTGCTGCTGTTATATTGCCGGTTCTAGCCCCACGTTCGTTTATATTTCCATCCACGGATACTTTACTTGCTACCATAACGACACCGCCGGAACAGTCTCCCATGAGGTTTCCCCCTACGGATATTTGGCCTGTTTTTTCGTCTGCTTTCAAGTGTATGTTGTTGACATGATATATATCTTTTTCCACGGATATATTTTTTGCTTCCATACGGATTTCGGTTCTTTCCCTTTCAGATCCCTTTCCCTTCAATGCTTCCATGGATATATCTTTTCCTGCTGTCATGGAGACATTGCCATGTGGATAGTGGTACATAATTCCCATGGATATATCTTTTCCTGCTGTCAGGGAGACATTGCCATGTTGACACTCCATAAATCCTGCGGATATATCTTTTCCTGCTGTCAGGGAGACATCAGTTCCATAGGTCATCTTTCCTTTCACGGATATGGAATCTTTCGCCACCACACCGGACCTTCCCCTATCACCGCCTGACAATGACATCCTCTCTAATGATATGTTATTTACTTCCATGTTGCCGTCATGTACCCTTAACATATCTATATCATTCTGGTCGCCTATGTTACTTTCAGGAGTTAGGGGGATTTCTTCGCTAGAGAAGAATCCTTTTTTGAACACTTTGGTCCCAACAACCTCGAGGTTTGTGCCATGGACGGAAGAGATTGGCGTTAAAAAAGAAGAGCATAGGAGAAGCAATGCCCCTATCACCGTCGACCGCAGTACAGACCGCCTACGGACCGCCGGCCCTGTCTTTTTCCTGTGGCAGAAAAGACCACCAATGCCTTTTACCGGTGACAGTATTTTTTTAAATATATCGCTCCACCAGCCGTGTAGCCTTGCCATGTGTCCTTTGATGTTATTCTTCCAAAACGGACACTTTTTTATCCCCTCTCCCATGGTCTTAGAGTTGTCAGTGGACCCCGCTTCCAAAACTTTCTTGATAGTCGACAGGGTTCCTCGTCCATTCGTACGTATATTTATTCCCATTTTATCCCTTTGTTTTGTTTGTTATTTCTAGGGTTACCTAAATTTCCGTCCAAAGTCAACAAAAAAACAAATCTTTTGTTTGTTTGTTTGTTTGTTATTTTCGAATATTTTTTGGAGTAAAATGAATTATTCCATGAACATCGGAAATAGGTAAACAGCTGCACATGGGCATGGACGAATTCGAAGCAAGGATCCAAAGAAACATTTATTTCCTTCCTCAAAAACGAACTTTTATTTTTCTGAAGACGTGTTTTTTGCGGCCATATTGCGGCAATAGTTTTTTTCGACACTTCGTTTTTAACCCATTCATCGCCCGTAAAGCCTGGATTTATATGGATTTTGAGGGTGGCGAGGCAGGAGGGAGTCGAACCCTCGACCTTCGGCTTAGAAGACATCGGCTCAATTACACGCTCGGACACATAATAAACCATTAAATCCCATTATTTAAGGGATTTAGGGCTTGACATGAATTTGTTACGAGTTATAATTTTCCGTGAAAGATTTAACCTAGGGTCAGGACTCATAAATTCAAATAAAAGAGGAAGGTGCAGGCGATGCAAATATTGCCTTCAATTTAGCTCCTTCTTTTTGAGATTCGCGTAAATTTATATTTCGTGGCATTCCACATTTGCATAGGCCGTGGGGGCAAGTAGTCGGCCGGACATTTTTCCTAACACCCTCTAATTTTTCCGCTTCCCTTGCTTTGTTTTATGGGCATCGATTAGCTGCCTGTCAAGTTTGCTAACCATGGCATCGATTGACTTATACAAATCCTCCGTTGCTGCCCTTGCCTCTATGTCTGAACCGCTGATGTCCATGTGCCCATGGGCGATAAACTCGTCTTGATGAGCTTTATTTTTAGACATTTCAAGTGTTACTCGAACGCGGATGATTTTGTCATCGTGGTTAAATAATTTGTGTACTTTATCGTGAACCACCGACTTTAGAGAGTCTGTCAAATCAACGCGTACCCCCGAAATAATTACCTCTTGATTACTCATATGAATGGGGAAACATTAGCCACGGTCGATGATTTTGCAATATTTTAATGGGCTAAAAATGTTGGCAGTGCATTTGCATTTTTCACCTGTGCCATGCAGATATGCTCCCCCTCTCGCATTTTTTTTGCTTCGTCGGGGGAAATATCGTTCAATCCGTAGATGTGCAAATATCCATGGATCAAGTAGAGACTCAATTCTTCGGAAAATGTTGTTCCGTATGCTTTGTGATTGCCATGAGCATAGTCGGGGGAAACGCAAATTTCTCCAGCGAAATTCATCCCTTGGTCCCCTTCAAATGTTATTACGTCCGTCAGCGTACCATCATTTGAGAATTTTAAATGGAGATTTTGCATGGTTTCTTTGTCGAGAAATGCAATGGATAGCTCTCCTTCGGAAATTTTAAACGGAGAAGAATCGAGCACATCAAATAGTGCAAAGATTTCTTCGCCGTTGAAATCGAGCCACCTCACCCCATTAAAAATTTGGATTTTTCTACGAAATTTATTCACTTCTCCAGTAAATGTTGCTATCGGTGCTACCCGTACTATCTTCCGATACCTTATATGAAATTCTAGAATGCATCATGGATAGCATGATGGATGCAAAAATCTTTCGCAATTCCCTAATTTCATCGAACGTGATTGGACATTCGTCCAATTGATGATCATTTAATTTAATGTCGAAAACCATATTAACCAAATCCTCGATGGACTGATGGGTTATCCGCTTTAGACTTCTGCTGCCAGCTTCGATGGAGTCAGACAGCATGACGATTAAATTTTCCTTTGTCCTTGGCCGTGGACCATTGTACCTAAAAACGGAAACGTCAAGCTTATTGGTTATGAGCATGTTAATTTCTTCGTCGGACATGTTCTCAGTATCGGCGCTTAGCAGAAGATCATGCTTGGCTTTTTCATAGAAGTAGTAGATCAGCGTTGTCCCATGATGTTGTTGTATAATATCGATAATCGGTGATGGCAGCTTATACTGTTTGGCCAGAGCGACACCATCCTTCACATGATTTTTAACTATGAGCGTGCTAAGATAGGGAGTCTGTTGGTCGTGTAAATTTATTTGATTATTTTGGTTTTCTATGAAATAGGCTGCCTTCACCATTTTCCCTATGTCGTGGAACAATGCTCCCGTTTTGCACAGGACTGAATTGGCATTTGAATTGATAGCAACTTGTTCTGCAATATTGGACACGATTAGGCTGTGATTATAGGTGCCGGGAGCTGTAATTTGTAAATTTTTTAAAATTTGATTGTTATAATCCATCAGTTCGAAAAGCGTAACGTTGGAGTAAACAGAAAATAGCCTTTCAAAAATAGGAAATAGCATGACAGTTAGCAGCCCAGAACCCGTGCACATTATCATCGACGCACCACTCTGGAATAGAATTAGCCGATTTATGGTCATCGGAAATATATGTTCCGCCAGCATAAGTGTGGCGGTGATCACACCCGATAGTATGCCTGCCCATATAATTTTTATCCTAAAGTTTATGTTCTTTAGAAAGGCAAGGAAGATAAAATGAGACGTCAGCAACATTAGAAAAAAGTGTATGGATTTGGCTATCATTAGTGTGTAGTACAACGACACAAAAAAAGCCACAATCACACTACCCGAGAAACCATAGAGCAATATTGTAATGCCGGAAGCCCATAGTATGGGTAAACAAAACGGGATACAGTTAAGGAGGGTGAAATGTTTTAAAAATACCTCATGGTTTCCAATTTGAAGAAATATTCTAAGGAATAGCAATTGAGCCATTGTTAGTATGCCACATCCCACCAAAGTTTTCAGATTGAAGGTTTTGTTTTTTCGCAAAATTCGCAGAAGGACCATTGCGACATAGAGCGCAATCATCCCCTGGAGCATTTTGGTATAGAAATCCCTATAAAACCCACAGCCCACATAATTTGACTGTTTCAGTGCTTTTTGATACGCTACCAGGGCTTCGTGGATTTCATCGTTAATGACCGTATCACCCTCCAATATTAGGTCTCCGTGCCGTACTTTTACTCGAACCGGCCTGATCGATTTGCGAATCATTTCAAGCCGAGCCTTGCTCTCTTCGGCATCAAACACTAGGTTTGGTTTAACGCCCTGTTTGATGATGTTAAAGAATATGTTCGCAACTTCCTGGTCGACATCCATCGACATCAGGTGCATTCTGACATAGTGGAGAGCCTGTTCCAATGTGCGGAGGTTACGCCGCTTATCACTTTTTAATTTAATTCCCGAGTAGCTCATCGGAAATTGCTTCAGGCTGGCCGATATTTCTCCGGAAAGAACACCATCCCTTGCTATTTCTCTCAAAAGGGATATGCATTCTTGGAATGCCTGTGCCCGATCGATGGGCGTCAGAGAACTTATCAGTATGGCGATATCGTGCCACTCCAACTTTATTACGTTGGAAGATACAAATTCATTGATAAACTCTCTGATGTCGTTGCGTCCCGATTTGGTCAATGTGTGCTCGTAGTTAAAGTTTTCTATTTGTTCTTCGAGCAGCTTTAGAACCTCGACAAAATCATCGTAACATCTTTTGTCTATGTAGAAAACATTATCGGCCTGGTGTCTTTTTTGTTCATATAACTTTTCCGTCTTTATTTTACTTTCATACTCAAATGCCACATCTGCCACAACCCTAGATTTTGATACGCTTCCTGGTACGAATTGGATGCGCAGACAATTGTTTCCAAAAAATGATACGAGGGCAAATCCGAAAGAAAATAGCAAAAATGTTAATACCCCAATGGTCTTCCTTTG
Organism: Puniceicoccales bacterium; assembly: GCA_031258695.1. Lineage (GTDB taxonomy): Bacteria > Verrucomicrobiota > Verrucomicrobiia > Opitutales > JAIRKQ01 > JAIRKQ01. The sequence continues at coordinate 11,859 of JAIRMM010000040.1, read as the reverse complement.
CCAAACCGGGTACCGATCCCCAAAGCGAGTTGCTTCAGAGTTAGAACTCATTTCAAATATTCTATCTTGCCATCTCTTTACGACCATTGATGATTCTCTGCTAAGGATTAAAAGATTAAGGAAACATCGACTGAAAAGTTCAAATGAAAGTTTTTAATCGAGCAACCATTTTTTCCAACGCCATGGGTAATACTTTCGTCTGTCCTATCACCGGCATAAAATTTGTATCCCCTTCCCACCTCGGAACCACATGGCAGTGTACATGGTTTGCTATGCCTGCCCCAGCAGCAGCCCCCAGATTATATCCAATGTTAAACCCATCGGGTTTGAGAGCATCGATCAATATTTTTTGCATCCTTAAAACGGACCGGCAGATATCCCCATATTCCTCCTCGGTCAAATCTTGGATGTCTGCAACTTGACGGTAGGGTATTACCATGGCATGCCCCGGGTTGTAGGGAAATTTATTCAGTGCCGAATAACACAATTGACTCCTAAATATTAGCAATGACGTAGCTTCATCCTCCCGAGAAATTTCCAAAAATGGATCCTTACCCTTTGTTTTTTCCGATTGGGGAACTTCCACGTACTCCATTCGCCAATAGGCGTGTAGATTTTTCATTGGCATATAAAAATGAAAATTTACGGAAATTTCAATGGTAATGTACGATTTATACCCCGACACCAATTTTTGAGGGGAGCAAAAGTTTTTGGCAAACTGCGGAAAATGTCCGGGGTCCATTTTTTCACCCCTGGGAAGTTTTTAGTTTACGAAATAACCAAATAGCCATTTGGTTTTTTTCGCATATTTTGGATTTTTTTCTAAAAATTTAATAGAAAAAGGCTTGACAATATCTCCTCCGTGAGGAATATGTGAGTCGCATTTTGTTTTTTTTACAAACTAAATTTAATAAAGGAAAATCTATGAAAAAACTATTAGGAATAGCCGTTGGCATACTTAGTGCTATTGGTCTATACGCAGAAGATATAGGAGGATTGGATTGGAGCCTAGAGACAAGCGTTTCGTTTCAGACGGAGCGTGTATTTCGTGGTCGTAACGAGTTTCATAAAGTATTGACTCCCAAAGTACAGGCAGGATGTCCCGTGGGCGACGGGTGCAATGCCTATGTCGGGATCGACACTGCCATTGCCATCGATGGGCTGACTGCTTTCAATCAAGTTACGCCCTACCTTGGAGTGTTGTGGGATGTAGCTGAAATATGCACATTGGATGGGGGGTATAGGCACCATTTTTACCCATCAATTCCAAATATTCAAGGTATGGAAGAGATAAAGCACAGCTCCAGTGAAATTTATGGAGGGGTTGTTGTGGATGTTATAGGGGAACCATCTTTATATGTCTTTTATGATTTCGACCGTCAAGAATTGGCGGTAGAAGGTCGCCTATTCTATAACGTCGATCTGTCCCAATACGCATTTTCTGGCCTAGGAATTGACCTAGGGGCTAAGGTAGGATTTGATAGGGCAAATAAACCTTTTGGGGACACTTACCAGGAAAGTTTTGGCAAAAAAAACTACGGCTACTATGGCGTAAGTGCTGACCTAGTATATGAGCTTAACAGCAATGCTAGGGCTAAAGTTGGATTCGCCTATGAAGGAAATTCCGGGGAAAAAAAATCTTGGGTAAATACTTTAAGTGATGTGGTTCCAGGACACAAGAATAGTCTCTGGGTAAATGCTTCCATTGATTGTTCATTCTAAGAAATTTGTTTTTAATTCTTTGAAAGCCCCAACGGAAGTTGGGGCTTTTTTATAAAAGGTGTCGACACGACGAAATGGGTGTATCGAATTGTTTACTTTTTGTTGCAGATGGATTCTCGGATTTTATCTTCGGGAATTGTGTCATCTAGACTTGTAGTCCTGCGTCGACTATGGTCGATGTATAAACAATCAGCAGCGCTGTCCCAGCTGTTACGTGAATGTGGATATTTTCCAGCGCTGTTCTATTGAAGCAAGAGTTGAATCCGGGAAAAACCAATTCTGACATACTAAGGTTCCATTTTAGTCCCTTCGTCGTAATACGACATTTGGGAATTCCGAAAAGCGATAACTTTGTCCCGATTTCTAGGTTAAACAGGTGGGTTCCCCTAAGCATCAGACCCATGATATCCTCTCCCAAGAAAACAGAATTTGTTCGGGCAAAAATATTGATATTATTTAGGATATGGTCCATGTATCCACCACCCATGCCGAGGATGACAGTTGGCAAAAGGTTATTATTTTCCAAATAATTTAATGCTTTTTCAAAGTCCGATGAATTTTGATCCCCAAGTTTTATGAACTTACCGTCGACCAACAAATCTTGCCTGACGCTATCCAAATCTCCTATTATCATATGGGGTATTATGCCCATCGTTGCCAAATAATTTGCAGCCCCATCTGCCGCAATTATCGGTAGCTGTATTTTTTGAAAAAATTTATGGTCAGGCAAAGTGCCGTGCAGGCATAATACCGATCTATATTCGTCGAGCCTTACGATCATAGTAATATTTTTGGACAATGGAAATAAAACTAGTCACAAGCATGGCCACGTTACTCCATATCACAGGGTGTGATTTCACGTAGCAACCATAAATAATCCAACAGACCGAACAAACGAGATAATTTATGAGCATTAGCGTGGAGATATCTTCCGTGGACTTGGTCTTAAACGATTTCCAAATCTGAGGAACAAGACCCACACAGGACAATAAAAAAGCCACCGTTCCAAAAAAATTAGAGACATTAAACATGGGTCGGCTTTTAATAAATAAATTGCTAGGATTAGACAACAAAAATATCATCTCCTGGCGGAGAGAGAGGGATTCGAACCCTCGGTGCCATTGCTAGCACACAGCATTTCCAGTGCTGCACAATAGGCCACTCTGTCATCTCTCCTCTATGAAATCTAAACTTCCCCAAATAATTTCGCCAACGAATATGCTCACATCTCCGCGAATCCTCACCGAAAAACCTTATCTTTAAATTTTTGTCCATGTTTTGTCCATAAATTTTTTGATGCTTCGCCTTATATTTCTATTATCGCCCGCCAGGTCTATATTTATCGGTGGTGCCCGGAGAGGGGGTCGAACCCACACTCCCTTGCGGGAATCGGATTTTGAGTCCGACGCGTCTGCCAGTTCCGCCATCCGGGCTATTGTAAGGTGCACATTGGGACTTTCCTTTTGTTTTGCAAGCAAAGTTTTTCTACCATCCGGCGAGTTTTCCTTTTGGTCGGATACTTTTGCGCGAGGACGAGGTTTTATGCGAAATTAGGCTCCATGTGAATGATTCCTGTGGGCCAAGCTTTCATTGTCCATGGGGTTACATTTGTTCCAGGGGGCAGGGAAATTTTCACCCATTCACCATACCGTCAAATTTCAGGCTTTGCACGGAAGATGTTTGGTGGGCATCCGGAATATCAGCTTTACAAAAAAAAATCTTTCTCCAATCTTTACCTACCGACACAAGATAATGGACGCAACTATCACAATTTTTCAGGATTTAGCCACCGTTTGCATTGCCAGCGGTATATTTGCTCTGATTTTTCACTACCTAAAATTGCCACTCCTGTTGGGATATATAGTCGGCGGGTTCCTGGTCGGACCCCATTGCCTTAATTGCATACATGGAGGCGAATCCATAAATCAATTGAGTGAATTGGGAGTGATATTCCTAATGTTCTATATCGGGCTGGAATTTGACCTGATGAAATTAAAAAAAATCTTCATTCCATCCGCCTTTTGGTTGACGCTTCAATCCATCGGAATGATAGCGATTGGAATGATGGTCGCCCCGCTACTCGGTTGGTCTGGTTTAAATGGTCTATTTCTAGGTTCCATGCTGGTGATGAGTTCGACGATGATAACCATCCCACTGCTGAAGGCCAAAAACACACTCAACACGGAATATGCCCAGTGTGCCATTGGTTGTTTAATATTGGAAGATATTCTTGCCATGGTGTTTTTGGTAATACTTTCGAGCATAGGACACACGGGCCAGTTCGACATGTTTGAAGTTAAGAGAAGCACCTTCGTTATCAGCGTATTCGTTGTCATGGTATTTTGTGTGGGCAAGCTGGTAGCACCGTTTTTCGTACGTATCCTATTCCGAGATCCATCTCCGGAGGCATTGGTAGTAGCTATAATTGGCTTTTTGATGGCCATATGCCAACTAGCACATTATTTTAATTTTTCGGTGGCATTGGGTGCATTCCTGGCAGGATCAATTCTGTCGCGAACAAACATTACCCAGCAGGTTGACCGAATAACGGAACCCCTGCGAGATGTTTTCAATGCGGTCTTTTTCACATCCGTCGGCATGATGATTGACCTAAAAGCGATCGTACACTTTTGGCCATGGATACTGACCCTGGCCGTAATAACATTCGTCGGACAAACATGTATCGGGACCATAGCTTTGTTTTTGATAGGGAAGAAGAGTGAAACTGCCTTTAAAGCTGCATTTTCGAAGGCACAGATTGGGGAGTTCAGCTTTGTCATCGCCGTTTTGGGAAATTCTTTGGGCGTGCTCCACAAAGATTTTATGTCCGTGACCGTCGGTGTTGCATTGGGTACAATCCTAATATGTTCGATTTTGAGCAATCAGGCCGATAGGATTTTTGGATTTTTCTATTCCTGCTGTCCAAATTTTCTAAAAGAGTTTGGCAAGACTTACCACCATTTACTCGGTGAAATCAAAGATAATGTATCAAAAAACATGTTCATCAGATTGGTAATCCGGCAACTGCTATTGGCAGTGCTTTGGTTATTTTTGCTAAGTGGCACCTTATTTTCCGTTTCATGGCTGGCAGCCTTGACCAAAAGTGGGGAATTTGGAAATGTATTGTCGTCCATACTAAAGTTTTTGAGCAAAGTATTCTGCATGATCAGTAAATCCTATGTGGAACAATTGCCCGAAGAAAAAATCTTTGAAATCAGTTCCAACGTGTTTCAAGTGTGCATTTGGGTGACAGCATTTTTAATTTGCGTACCATTTTTGGTCGGCATTATAAAAAATATTCAAGCAATATTCACCAATTTGATCAAAAGCTCGCTGAACAAACATGCCCAAAGGGAATTACTACACAACAGAGTGTTCAATGTGATGAAAGCCATTTCCACTATTGCAGCTCTATTTTTATTCAGTGGTATTTTTCTAGGGATTGCTTCGAGATATTTGCCCCATGGCGTCCCCGTAATTTTGTTTGGGTCAATTGCCGTTGTTCTGGCGATTTTTCTATGGCAACAATTGTCGAAACTCAATAACAGGCTCGAGCTAGCGTTTATTAAAAATTTTAACGATAGGATAGAATCCCAGGAACAACTTCATAGGAAATCTATTCTAGCCAAAGCCGCTGCCGATAATCCCTGGCCCATAGAAATCCATGAAGTTTTGCTGCAGCCAAACCACGATAGCGTGGGCAAGGAACTTTCCGAACTAAAACTTCGTGAGCTGACGGGGATTACCATTATTGCTGTTTCCCGTGGTGGTTTGACATCCTATAAGCTCAGTCCGAATAGTCAATTATTCCCCGGAGATCACATAATTCTCATAGGAACGGAATCTCAAATAAATGATGCCAAAGCAATATTGCTCAAGGAGAGTGAGGGAAAAAAGTCAAAGCGGACAAATGCCCAATTTGACATTTTAAATTTCTGCGTCGGCAGTGATAAAAACTTCGTCGGCAATATTTTATCTACCCTGGGTTTTAGGCAAAAGTATAACCTAAACATCGTGGGAATTCAGAGAAAAAATGAAAAAATCAGCGATATCAGGCCCGACATGGAATTGATGGAGGATGACATATTATTGCTAGTTGGGACAACGACTGCCATTGACGCATTTAAAGAAGAGTTTTCCATGGCCTAGAGGTCTAAACATAGCGGAGGTAGGAGAAATTTTTTCAAATCATGCAATAATCGTTGACAAGGCCTATGCCTATTACACCTTACACCGAATCTAGAGCGAGCGTAGCTTAGTTGGTAGAGCACTACCTTGCCAAGGTAGATGTCGAGGGTTCAAGTCCCTTCGCTCGCTCCAACCTTTTAGGAAGCGAGCTTAGCCATTGATCTAAAAAGCCACTTCGTTCCCTGCTGTGAAATTATTTCAAAGGTTTTTCTTTCCCCTGAGCCCGAAAAGGTCGATAAAAGTGTAGAAGGGCTGTAAAACCGTCGAAGTGGTACCATCCTAATGTATCCTCGCCTAGGGTATCAAAATTCTCTCACCCGTTGCGCGGTTCTCAATGCTTATTTTGCAACATTTCACGGAGTAATTTCACATCGCTAATACCTGTTCCCAAAAGTCCAACTGACGCGCTAATTGCTGCAGGAATTGCTATTGGAGCAGCTGTGCCAAAGGTTGCCACACAGGCAGCAATAGAGGCGGCCGTTGCCAGGATTGCACCGCCAATCTTTAAACCCTTTGTTGCTATTGCCTTGTTCAATTTGGAACTTACGACATCATGGGCCGTTTGGATATCTTGTCGTACTTTTGCCAACTTTGCTTGTGTGCCAGGGGTCACCTCTTGCATCACCCTATCAACCCTACCCAGGGTCTCCTTTAATAACCGTTTTGTTTCTTTTTTACCTAATTTAGCGCCCCCAGGACCTTCGAAATCTCTACTTTTTTCTGGATGTGTTAAAACATCGATTGCCAACCCATAGCATTCTTCAAGATATGGATCGAACCCTACCAATTTGACCTTGCTCCCAAGAATTGTCTCCGCATAGGTTTTTCCTATCGCCGCCTGGGCAATGTTACCTACGGAAGCAAGGTTTGCCGTTGCAACATTTATAACACACGGAATCAAACTTGCCCCAGAGGTTCCTATCACACCGGCAATATTCGCAGCAATTGAAGCTATGTTAGCCGCAACTCCACAAATTTTCGCTCCCCTGGCCACATTCAATTTCTTTTGTGCAATATTTTGTGCTATTGTTATAAGTTCCTTGGCCTTTCCAATGGCGCCCTGGTCACCTTGGTCGTCCATGGAATTTAGCTTTTTAAGGCCAGTTTTTAGTCGGCGCAAGGCATCTTTTTTACCGAGTTTTGGCCCACTACCATCGGTGGTGACATCGAAATCCCCATTTTTTTCTGGATGGGTGACGACATCCATTGCCAATGTGACACATTCCAGCACTTCTTCATCTTCGATTGTTCGCGTGATATTTTCTATGGCTTGCTGGACATGTTCAGGCGATAGTTTTGCAGTTTCCAACGTCGCTGGATCTAAAAACATCGCGGCTCCCATCGTATTTAAAAACATTGTGGCTTCCAGTGCAGAAAATTGTGCCCAATTTCCGTCGATAAAAGATTGTACCATCCAGGCAACTGTATCCGTATAAGAAGATACTCTTCCCCCAGCGGCATCAACGGTATCCAAAACTTCTATTACACTCGCACTACGATCGGAAAGGGTGGTATCTGCTGTTCCTGTTTGCTGTCCTTGGAGTCGAACGTTACTCGTAGATACGTCAGATCCACGACCAGCTTCCAATCTTTGATCCGTTACGCTACCTCCCTTCGAAGACCCCACCCCTACTTCATCCATAATGGATGAAAATGTTATCTAAAATTTCACGAAAGTCAAGAAAAGTCCATTGATATTTTTACTCCCCTATTTGCCGTGCACACACCCTTCTTTTCTTCCATCTACACCGCCAGTTCTTTCCTTTCCCATTTGAATTTAGGAGCCCTAAGCCAGGAAGAAGGCTGTCAAAACTTTTTTTAGGAGAAGTACCAGTGTTTCCATTGCACAGTAGCCACTCGCTAGGTTGTGGGATATCTTCCAAAGATCCATGGCAACCTCTGGTACATTTCCCAGAAACGGGTTAGGTCCCATGAGTTCACGTGTCGATATTGAAGCCAACAATACATCCTTGAATCCTTCTTGTTCCAGAAAAGACTGTAGGAAAACCGTATAAACGGAAAAGAAAGTTACCGTATACCAATTTGCTATTTCCGCATTCCACATTCCATAGAAATACGGTATAGCATCGGCAAACAATGGAAATACAACTGCCAAGAAAAGGTTTCCCAAGCCGCCCGGGCTTGCAATGCTCGACTTTAACTTATCGGAAGCCATAAGCACTTGGGCTGTGGCTACGATACACAGTGCCACTTTTAGTGTGATGTGAAACGTTGCCAATGGCCCCGAAAATTTAAATAAAAGATCACCCACTTTCATTAGGAATAATGCGGCTTGTATCGGCAATTTTAATTTTATCCTCCTGGAGGATGGGTCGTAGATCCATTTGGTAAATAAGTTTGTTTTTTGGCCAGCCAAATATCTGGCGACTAGTTTGAGCATGCTTGGGAATCTTTGAAAAGCCTCCTCTAGGTCAGGGCACCTCATATTTCCAAACAAAGTTCCCCCAGCTACAGCTGCCTGGGCCCACGGTTTCAGTGTGGACTTCACATTTGGACCTTCTAATCTTCTTGGGAAAATATTGCTTATCATAATTTTTTTGAGGTCAAACTCATATAAAGTTTCAAAGCAAAATTCAAGTCTTTTTTTGGAAATTTTGTAATTGTGTGGTTTGAATTCTCCTACGAATGTTGCACCGCTAGGGAGAAATAAGCTCTAGGATTCGAACAATTTGGGCCGAGCATAGGCAGGCAAGAAAACTAACGTAACCATCGACGGCATCGAAGTTTTTGGTGATGCCCATGTTCTCACCCATAATTTCGTAGTCGAATCTCCGTCCACTCCCCGATTTAAGTATTGTGATGGAAAAATCATTTAATGATCGATTTTATTGAAAAGAAGCGCAGAATGCAGAAAAAATGATACCGCAAAGGGAAATATTGGTCCGACTTATTCGGATGTTTAATGGTCAAAATTTTTTAGAAAACATTGGACAAATTTCCAATGAACACGAGCAAAGTTCAGAAGAAACCGCAGTTTGTCGAGGACTGGCAATGAGCGTTTTGGGCTTAGCTTTGGAGGGGGATGATGGCAAAGAATCTTTGGACCAATGTGCCCGGCGTGCTTTGGAACGTGAAAAACCTTCTTCGCCACCTCTAACCGTGCTCCATTGTGCATGCAATGGGTGCAAAGCCAGCCACATACACGTCACCGATTTATGTCAAAATTGTACAAAAAAACCATGCCTCGCCGCCTGTCGATTCAACGCGATTAGCAACGATGGGAAACGGTCGACCATTGATGTAAAAAGTTGTAAAAAGTGTGGTGCTTGCTTGCGCGTTTGCCCCTACGGCGCCATCATCAAAACCATTGTCCCATGCGAAAATGCTTGCCCCGTTGATGCCATTGCAAAGGACGAAGAGGGACGGGCGGTGATTGATTTCACCAAATGTATCAGTTGCGGGAAATGTATGGTTGCCTGTCCATTCGAGGCCATCCAGGTCAGAAGTCAAATTATCGATGTGTTAAAAGCCATCAAATCTAAAAAAAATGTAGTAGCCTTGCTGGCTCCCGCGTTACTCGGACAGTTCAAATGTTCCGCAGAACAATTGCATAGTGCCGTGAAAAAAGTTGGATTTTCCTTTGCCTACGAAGTCGCCGTGGGAGCAGAATCCACCTCGTTCCATGAGGCAAAAGATCTGGAAGAACGCCTGGCTAGGGGTGAAAAGTTTATGACGACGTCCTGCTGTGCCGCCTACAACAACCTCGTGAAGAAACATATTCCGGACCTAAAACCGTTCGTCTCCACCACCGGCACACCATTGTTTTATACGGCAGAATATGCCCGGAGAAAACATTGGGATGGGGTTTTAGTTTTCATCAGCCCATGCCTGGCTAAATATGAAGAGGTATTCGCCAATGAAAATGTCGACTTCATCCTTGGCTGCGAAGAGGTTGGAGCATTATTTGAAGCATTTTCAATTACCCCCAGCGAATGTGAAGGGGAAACATTTCCATATCAAACGGCGAAGGAAGCGAGGGAGTTTGCCATAAGCGGTGGTGTTTCCCGGGCCGTTCAAAGCGTCCTGGACCCGAGTGGGAAAGAAGTAACATTTGCACCTGTTAATGGAATAGACCGCGAAGTTGTAAAGGATTTAAAACGTTTTGCCAAAGCTGGGGAATGTGAAAAAGGGACCCTATTGGAAGTAATGTCATGCGAGGGGGGATGCATCGGCGGCGGACTGGTTTGTTGTCCGGTCGCCACCGCCCTTAGGCAAGTTAAAAGTTATGGAGAAAAAGGACATTCCCTGTCGGACAAAAAGTCAGAAAATGCTTGATTCGTTGATGATTTTCGGTAAAGTGAAATTCTTCATATTATATGGCTGATAATAGGAAACAAATGACATATGGCATTAAAAAAGGACAATTATGGATGACTTGGACACACTCATAGGGAAAGCGAAGGAAGCTCAAAAGGTTTATGCAAAATTCCCCCAGGAAAAAGTTGATGCAATCTTTAAGTCTGCGGCGATGGCAGCGGATGAAGCACGGGAAGAACTTGCCAGGATGGCCGTGGATGAAACGGGCATGGGCATAGTGAAGGATAAAATTTTTAAAAATCATTTCGCCGCTCACTTTATCTATGAAAAGTATGCAACGGCGAAGACCTGCGGAATCATTTCCGAAGATAAATCCAATCGGGTAAAGGTGGTTGTGGACCCCATTGGACTGATTGCGGGAGTTATTCCGACGACAAATCCAACTGCCACGGCAATTTTTAAGGCATTGCTGGTTTTAAAAACGCGCAATGGAATTGTGGTATCTCCCCATCCGAGGGCGAAAAAGTGTACGGCGGCAGCGGTGGAGATCGTTGCCGATGCCGCAGTCAAGGCGGGGGCTCCCAAAAATTTGCTGGCATGCCTAGGCGAACCAACTCTGGAAGCAACCACAGCCCTTATGCACCATCCGTCCATTGACCTTATTTTAGCCACGGGGGGAGGTGGCATGGTAAAAGCCGCCTATGCCAGCGGAAAGCCCGCACTGGGGGTCGGAGCAGGAAATACCCCTGCCATCATCGATGAAAATGCAAATGTTTCGGCGGCCGTGGAAGCCGTACTGGCGAGCAAAACTTTTGACAACGGTGTCATCTGTGCCTCCGAGCAATCCATCGTCGCCGTGGAAAGTGTCTATGGCGATGTAAGGAAAGAACTGGAAAAACAGGGAGCCTATATTTTAAACAAAGAGGAGTCAGCTACGCTTGGGAAAATAATCATCAATGAAAAGGGGCTCAACCCTGCCATCGTCGGGCAAAGTGCCCAGAAGATTGGAGAGTTGGCTGGACTTAGGATTCCCCCATCGGCCCGCGTGCTTGTCAGCGAAGAAAAAGTCTACGAAGCCACCAATCCCTATGCCCGGGAAAAGTTATCCCTAATTCTTTCCCTCTATGGGGCACCGAATTTTGAACAGGCCGTAGAAATTGGCCTACAACTGGTTAGCATTGGAGGGTTGGGCCACACGTCTGTCCTCCACACCGACGCAAACGACCAACGGCGCATCGACTATTTCGCAAGCAAAATGCCTACGGGTAGGTTACTGATCAATTTGCCGGCTTCCCAGGGCGCCATCGGGTTATCCAATGACAGCCTTACTCCGTCATTGACCCTCGGTTGCGGCTCATGGGGAGGGAATGCCTCCAGCGAAAATGTTGGCATAAAGCACCTGCTCAATTATAAAACCATTGTCGGCAAAAAGGATTAATCCATTGCGATTTTCTTTTTTGCAAAGGTTTGGGGTTGGACTCCGTCCGCCGACCCCCGCTAGTATTTTTCGACAGGTATCATTTTAGCATTGACATTTTTCGGAATTATATACCATGTGCCTCCACATAATTAGACAAAGGAGGAAAAATGAATTTTTTCGGAAATTTTGGAAGTGGTCCTGGTAGGCCATCGTTGCCTTCGGTAGGCGGAAACACTGGAAGTTTTGAAAAC
>JAIRMM010000033.1 GCA_031258695.1 Puniceicoccales bacterium | reverse complement strand
CTATGTTTTTTCTTGAGCAATCCATATAATCTGTATGCCGTGAAAAAATTGTTATGCCAAAATGCAAAGACCGTCGGCCCCTGGGCTTCATCGACCATTTTTCGACATTCCGCGGTTAGTCTGATACCTAGGGTTGACCAATACAGCCTCAATATAAAAACAACAATGGAAACCAAAATACGTTGCCACCACTTCTTCAACACATGCGTATCGCGGCGAACCATCATGCTTCTTCAATTTTAGGGAAGAGGATGATTTGTTCCCCCAATTTGTTCCCACTAAGCGAATTTCCAAACCGAGCGTCCGTGTTCCAATTTGTGGATGCCGGGCATCCAAGGGCGGACAATATTTGCTGCGACGTTGTTGGCATTACGGGTGATAGCAAAACCGCGGCTAGCCTAACGCATTCGGCAGATATGGCGATGGTTGTGTCGATTAGCTGTTTATCGCCCTTTTCATCCGACTTTGCCAACTTCCATGGCGAACGATTTTCAACGTACCCGTTGACCGCTTTTATGCACAGGAACAATTTTTCAAGGGCCAAGTGGAATGCGAATTCATTGTACAGAGAGATGATTTCAGGAATTGCCGATTGCCACAAATTTCGAAGATCCTCTTCGGGGCTTTCGGTTTTGACAATTTCTTTTATCGTCCCATCGCAATACCTGTGTCCCATATTTAACAGACGGCTGAGCAGGTTCCCCAAATCATTCGCCAGATCCCCCGTGTAGCGGGTCATAAACCTGTCGAATGAAAAATCACCGTCCTGTCCTATGGTCATTTCGCGCATTAGATAGTAGCGGAAGGCATCCACTCCAAATTTTTCTATACATTCCAACGGATTTACGATATTGCCTGCACTCTTCGACATTTTCTCGCCGGAGATTAACCACCAGCCGTGTACCAATAGGGTTTTTGGCAACTCAATGTGAAGGGCATGTAACATTATTGGCCAGTAGACCGCATGGGCTGGCACGAGGATATCCTTTCCGATAATGTGGTAATCCGCCGGCCAATAGTTGGCAAATGTTTTATCCAAATAATTGGCTCCCGTTATATAATTTATGAGAGCATCAAACCAAACATAGGTCACATATTCCGAATCGAAGGGCAGTTCTATCCCCCAGGATAGTCGATTTTTCGGCCGGGAAATACATAGGTCATTTATGGGATCCTTGAGAAACTCCAAGACCTGTTTTGCCCGAAATGTAGGGAATATGAATTCCGGATGGGCTTCCACATAATCTATCAACCACCGCTGATACTTCTTGAGTCGAAAAAAATAATTCGTCTCTGATATTTCGATGATTTCTCCATAATCTGCTGGCCATTTGCCATCGACTTTATCTTTCTCGAGGACAAACCGTTCGGCAGTTTTGCTATACAATCCGGAATAATCGGCCCTATAAATTTGCCCATCGTCGTATAATTTTTGTAAACACTCGCGGACAACTTGTTTATGTTCACTTTCCGTCGTTCGAATGTACCGATCGTATTTAATATTTAATTTTTTGCATAGATTTTTAAAATCTTCGGCAACGTTGTCACAGTGAATCTGTTCTGGGACCCCCGCCTTGGCAGCGGATTGACTTACCTTTAAACCGTGCTCATCCAACCCTGTCATGAATTGCACATCCAGGTTTTGCAACCGAAACATGCGAGATACCGTATCCGCTAAAATTTTTTCGTAGGCATGGCCGATGTGGGGCTTTCCGTTGGCATAGTCGATGGCCGTTGTGATATATACTTTTTTCATCTATTTCCGTAACTATTGTTTTTATACGTTTTGCACAACTATTGTACGGAATCCCATCTTTACAATTTCATTTTTTCAAAATTATCAAATCCTCGGTTCCGCCGGGGGAAAATCTCTTAGCCGAAGCTGTTTTTTTACCCTACGTTTACACGTTGGGAATATCTTAGCTACTAAAGCCATCAACGCTGTTAAAATGCTGATGTGGAGTTCAAAATGAATTATTCGCCCATGCCTTCCAAAAACAATGGTAAACGGATGGACCATGAACTTCCTACCTCCTCGGAAAATTTCATCGAAAAATTTTGTTTTCCGAAAACACCCATAAAATTTTTAACTCGACATTTTGTGATCATATCGAATATCAAAACAATCAAAAGATGGAGAGATGGCAGAGTGGCTTATTGCGTCGGTCTTGAAAACCGAAGTGCCGCCAAACGGTACCGTGGGTTCGAATCCCTCTCTCTCCGCCATGAATTCAGCTCTGGGAGCGATGAGGGAAGTGTAAAGCAGGGCCAAAAATGAGCCTCGCGTATAAAAAATGTACAAAAAATTGTTTTTTTCAAATGCTTCAGCACGGTTTGTCCTTGAAAATGGCATTTTGTTGGTAGCATATTTCCCCTAGATTCCTACCTTTTTTACATACCTTTGCCTTGGGATGGATTGTACTCTCTCGGGCCCCTTCGCCGTTTCAAACCATTGCGAAAAACGTAGATTATCTATAAGCGCAAAATTTTCGTTAAAAATTTGACATTCTTGCTGGAACCTGTAAACTTTATCCCGTTTAGGAATATATTTTTTCAAGCATGGAAACACCACCACCATCATCCAAGGTCCCTTTAAGTCCATCCACCAATAATCCTCAAAATTCGAAGGTAAAATCTCGAGTGGCTGTCGCAAAGCCAATAATTGCTCGAGTTTTAAGTGAAGATTTTAAATTAATAATGGCAGAAGAGCTTTTAAAAGATCGAACCGTTGAAACTCCGGATACCTCAAGTATTTCCAGCCCTGAACCAGTCCCTGTACAGATAAGCGATAGTCCGGAGAGCCCTGATCTAGTCCTCGAAGCAGAGGAAAACAGGAATCCAGTGGAGGCTGAGGTAAATCTTGAGGCAGAATCTATAGCTCTAATCGATGAGTTCAATGCAGGGAAGTATAAGGTCGGTGTTTGGACAAGGTTTTTTACTTGGCTAAAAGAACTTTTTTGCCCGGGCTATGACAGCAAAAACCGCAACACCGACCTTGCCACAGAAGCTTTTGGTAAAATCAAAAACAAACCTGCCTTTCTTAAGGAGGCATTTGAATATATTGCATTGCCAGAAAATACAAACTCCCTCGAAGAAAACACGGAAGATTTGTTAAAATTTTGCCAGAGTGCTGACCCTAAACTAATTGTTGACGGATTCTGCACCATATCCGATCCCACAGGCAAGCTTGGGGTTTTTGATGTGTTAGTAAAAGCGAACAACTTTGACCTGAAAAAGCTGGACGGAGAACAATCCCTAAAACTTGCCCAGGCCATGCTTGTTGCTGATGGTGAAAACAAACTGGCAGAGTTGGTAATAAACAACCAATTGTCAGTGGACAATTTCTCTGAGTTGTCGCCGGAACAATCCCTAAAACTTGCCCAGGCCATGCTTGTTGCTGGTGGTGAAAACAAACTGGTAGAGTTGCTAATGCAAGTGGAAAATTTCCCTGCGTTGGGAGAAGAGCAAGTCAAAGCACTTGCCACAGCCCTGCTGGCTGTTGATGGTAATAAAGGTGCTATCCCATTGGCACGGTTTGTAATAGCCGGAAAATTGGGAAAGGCAGATCTCTCCGGGTTGAACGGAGAACAATCCCTAAAACTTGCCCAGGCCATGCTTGCTGCTGATGGTGAAAAAAAACTGGCAGAGTTGGTAATAAACGACCAATTGTCAGTGGAAAATTTCTCTGGGTTGTCGCCGGAGCAAGTCAAAGCACTTGTCGATGCCCTGCTGGCTGTTGATGGTAATAAAGGTGCTATCCCATTGGCACAGTTGCTAGAAACCAAAAAAGTGCAAGTGGACGGAGAGCAAGCCCTGAAACTTGCCCAAACCCTGGCTGTGAAAGGTGAGGATGGCATACAGCGTTTAATGGCGTTGGCCGAAAACAAACTATTGCCAGAATTGACATTTGCGGGTACCGATTCCGGGAAATTTGCCCGGTTCCTGGCTGGGAAAGGTGTTGATGGCATAAAGTGTTTAACAGCGTTGGACCAAAACAACCTATTGCCGAAACCATTGCAGTTTGATGGGACCGGATCCGGAAAATTTGCCCAGTTCCTGGCTGGGAAAGGTGCTGATGGCATAAAGTGTTTAACAGCGTTGGTTGAAAGAGACCTATTGCCGAAATCATTGGAATTCGAGGGGACCGACTCCGGGAAATTTGCCCTAGCCCTGGTTAGGAAAGATACTGATGGCATAAGGTGTTTAACAGCGTTGG
>JAIRMM010000039.1 GCA_031258695.1 Puniceicoccales bacterium | reverse complement strand
AAAATTCCCGAAAATGCCCTGCCCTAAAACCGTCTAAGGGCAATAAAGTTGCTTGTTTTTCAACTTCACGCCGAGTGTTTAAATTTTTCACGGAAAAGATCGCTTTTCATCCGGCGTGGATCCTAAAAAATCAAAGTACTTGATGGGTAAAGATAAACTACCGAATTTTAGGCTAAATAAACTTTTATCCAAAGACCCCAAAAATTTGCCATGGTATTGAAAATATCTTCCGAAAATGCACCAAACTATGGTCCAAGGGGTCGTCATGTTATCTGCTTGACATATGAAACCATGAACAAGAGCCCCAAAAATATCGGAGCCCCCATCAGGGCATGGGGAATAGCAAAGGATATGACAACCTGAAAACAAAGAAACAAAGCGGATGGAATTAGGAGCTTTTTGTAGTGGGCAATTACCCATTTGTAAACCTTTGTGAAATCCGTAAGCATTGCGAATGCGTTCCAGGGAATTTTCAAAGTATCCGAAACGGTGGCATAGGCAAATGCTGGAGCGCTGATAAATAAACCGATGCAGATTCCGAAAGTCTCCAATCCAGCCAGTCCAAATATGGCAAAACAAAGCAAACACGGAATTAGAATAAACTCAAAAAATGCAATCGCACCGAGGGAGAAATTTTCAATCAGAACGTTTTTTAAATTACCTTTGGTCCATGGCCAATCGGGCAAACCAAGACCTTCATTCGTCGCCGATTTTTTACCCATTCCTACCAGATATCCAAAAGCAAAAAAATTGATAATGGGGATAAGACCCAGCATAAACCCAATGGTTGCATTTTTAGTAAATTTTGGTTGTTTTACAACATCACAACAAATTTCTTCAAAGCTCTTCATACGCGAAAACCAGAAGCCTAAATAAAAAATATTATTATACAATTATATTCTTATATGCCATAAAGATGTTTGACATATTGTCAAGGGATGGTAAAATCGCCAAATAAATGTTTTATATTTTGAAGTCAAAATACAATCATGGTTTTACACTTCTCGAAACCATTGCTGTAATCGCCATAATAATTGTTTGTTTTGTACTTTTTAAAGTTATTCACAATTATCACAGCGATGATATCAAATCGAACATGGTGCAGGAAGAATTGGCTCTCCTCAATTGTGCCATTGAAATGTTTAAGTCGGACAATGGGTTTTATCCGGTTTGTACATCGCCAGCGGTGGATTTGAATGCCAAAGAATTATACGGCAAATTATCGACAAAAATTAATTCCTTTGCGGCTTACCATAGGTGGCAAGTAATCGAAGGGATGCTGATTGATCCCTGGGGCAATCCCTATGTTTACAAATGTAATTCAAAGGATTCTCCAACCTATGTGTTGTTTTCTGTGGGTCCAAATGGACACATCGATGGACCTGAAATAATAGATGATGTATATAGTAGATGAATGCAAGATCTAAAGGTTTTTCCCTATTGGAGCTAATCGTCGTATTGGCGATAATGCTAATAATCACAGGTTTGGTTTTTGCAGGGATATCTACCCACAAACATGCAACCTTGGTGGCAAAGACCCAGGTCAAGTTTTTGGAGTATGAGGCTGCCATAAACGCGTACTGTAGGGAATATGGAGATCTTCCAACGTTCTTCCGCGATGAAGAGTTAGTATTGCTTAGCGATCCAAATAATTCGGAAATGTTCATAAAAATACTCTCCGGGCAGAATGTGGACGGGAAACCCCTGTCGGCCAAGGAGAGAAAACTTTTAAATCCCAAAGGGAAAATATTTCAT
Source organism: Puniceicoccales bacterium (assembly GCA_031258695.1). Taxonomy (GTDB): domain Bacteria; phylum Verrucomicrobiota; class Verrucomicrobiia; order Opitutales; family JAIRKQ01; genus JAIRKQ01. The sequence goes on along the minus strand of JAIRMM010000039.1, from coordinate 2,565 downwards.
AGGTTTACCGATGAAGAATTTTTCATGGCACCCGATGGCACGCGAGATCGAAAAATTCTTGTTGATGCGTTCAACAATAGGAACATTTTTTTAATCGTGGAAGATCCGTTCGACGAAGATACAATCATATCAAAATCAAAATTCCCAGAAAATGTTAGAAAATACATAAAAGGTGAAGGGATTAAGGATGCCGTGGTTATTTTTTCGGTATCAGACGATGGACGTACGGTAATTTCTAATAGTTTTAACCAATATTTTTAATTTGGGATTGGCGTGAAAAAATGTGGGGGAATGTCATTTTTGGAAATAATTTTTGCCATAACCCTACTGGCCATAATTTCTCCGATACTATTTGGAATATTTTTTGCAAATACCAATCTGTCTCGCAACTTGACAGCTCAAACGACCATGAAAGAGATCGCCGAAGATGTAAAATCTTTTATTAGATTAGCCGACTACGCCAGCCTATGCGACCTGGTAAAAAACCGAGAATCCATCGGGATCGAAGAGGTCGAAGAAGATGGAATGGTAGGAAGAAAATTTATGAAGTACGAATCCATAAAGGATAGGGCAGCCTGTAAATTTATTGCTAAATTCGAATTGGCATACGTGGACAACAAATCCACACTTACCGATGTAAGCGAAACTTGCGTACTTCCATTGAAATGCGAAATTTATCGCCTAAAATCAAACGAACGAACACATCCCGATAAAAAGCTGACAGAATCCTTCGGTGCAGAATATACCATGTATATGGTAAAAAACAGATGAAAACGGCCACGGTCACCGATGATAAAAGATTTAAAAACAACTCTTTTCCCAAATTCCTAGGACAGGCAAGATTCAACAAAACCCAACCTTCCCATCCCTTCCTGGATTCTACAATCTACAATGTTTTTCCAAATTTCTCCTTTCCCTCCTGGAAGGAGACACATTGTGTGTTCTATGAACCCGACGACACGGGGGCTAGGGGTTCCAACCTAACAGTCTTCGATGATAGGTAATTGCGCAACCTATAGCTATAGGCATGGGGAACAATTTTCTCACCCACCGTAGACTTAAATTCGTCAATAAACAATAAATTTGCCCCTTCCTTATTGACACTTACCAAACGCGTACCTTCCGGATGTATAAGATGTAAAGTGTTCAGCACTACAATCAACGACTCCGGCACCTTAGGCAATTGACCAGATTCTTCCAACGCAGGCAATAACACATCATGGCAAAAACCTATCTCACAATTATACTTCGGAGAAAAACTTTCCAATTTCTCCGTTACTTCATCATATTGCACAACTCTCGGGTTTTTCACAAACCCTTCTATCCACTCCAACATTGGCGCAAGAGCACGACCATTATACTCCTCCCCATAGGCTTCAATTTCCTCTGGATCAATCCACGGCAAGCCACGCGCATACATTCTATCAAATTCGGCAGACTCCTCTGGCGTAGCATCTCTTGTTATTACGACTCCATTGGGGTACATCGGCTGAAACTTAGGAAGTTCAACACTATCAACATTATTACCTTTATCCATACAACGCCTTTTTAAAATTTACTCAAGCCCACAATTTTTGACTTTTTCCATTCGAAAGTCAAGCTTTTTCTGAAAAAGAACAGAGGTAACCTTTCCAAAACATTCCAAGTAAAATTTGAAGGGCTATGATTAATTATTGACTTATAAGCCAACGGTAACATTAGAGGACTAACAAAATTGGTGCATCATCAGCCTAGCTTTCCCTAAGGGTTAAAAGTCGGCGAGATAGCTCAGTCGGTAGAGCAGAGGACTGAAAATCCTTGTGTCGGCGGTTCGATTCCGCCTCTCGCCACCAAGGATTGATGAGGAACAGCATGGAATCCGAGATTTGCAAAATAATTCCACTGGGCCACTTCTGGACCACTTTTTGGGTTGACATATACCTGGTTGTAGGCGTTGTTTACTATGTCCTATCTTTCAATGGGCTTAATTGTCACGCGAAAAATACCCCTATGAGGTTCTTAATTGCTTTTTACCGGTGAATATTCTGTATAAGCGAACCGTAACAATTAAAAACGACAAAAATTCTATACTAAAACTGAAAAAAGGTGTCACCGGTGTCACCACCCGTCATTTGGTTTGTCCAAGAACATCTTTTGTGCGAGGGTTTAAAATTCGTTCAACAAGCCCCTGAAACCCCCTGGTAGAGATTCTTCCAATTCTAATCCCTCCCGCATGTCAAGGCTTCCTAGCCACACCAGAGATAACGGCAAACTTCAGCAATTACTATATCTTAACATGGACCACCAAGAAGGGCCTATCTTCCCGTAATTTTGCCACTCTTTGCCCGCAATTCTGCAGTTACCCAGGAACTCCTTAAGCAGGTCGGCCGAAAAAAGATAGCGACAAAAACTTCACTCCTCCGCCCCATTGAACCGGGAGCAACTGGTATAAAGATTTTACCTAGGCTCAGGACTCATAAGAGAAGGATTGACATTACAGGCAAACGGAATAGGAAGCCCGGTCTATGACTATATGGTTGATAGAAGAAGGGAAATTCGAAGGGCTAAAGCCGTATTTTCCGAAGT